>CAYSZB010000001.1:0-16756 GCA_964435475.1 uncultured Anaerolineaceae bacterium
GTTTAATCGCCAAACGCGAGCGATATCAACCAATTTAAGAAAAAGTGTGAAGGAAAGGCTTGACATTAACCTTACGTCATAGTTTATACTGGGGGCATGTTTTCGATTAAGCAACTTTCGGACCTGGCAGCGGTCTCGCGCCGCACTCTGCACTATTATGATGCGATCGGCTTGTTGCAGCCAACACGCATTGCTGAAAATGGCTACCGCTGGTATTCAGAACAGGACTTGCTGCGCCTGCAACAGATCCTGCTATACCGCGAAGCGGGTCTGCCTCTGCTGCAAATTAAGAAGATCCTGGATGAGCGGTCATTTGATGCCATAATTGCCCTGCAGCAGCACGAAAAAGCTCTAGTAAAACAAAAAGAGCACCTGGATGGGCTGATCGAAACCGTCAAGCAGACGATCAAACACCTCAAAGGAGAATTAGAAATGAGTCCGACACAACTTTTCGGGGCTTTTAGCGAGGAAGAAGAAAAAAAATACGAAAAAGAAGCCATGCAGATGTATGATCCGGAAACGGTCAAAGAATCAAATGCCCGCTGGCGTGCTTATTCCAAGGCAGATAAGGAGAGGATCGGGAGGGAGGGGAATGCTGCATACGATGCCATGGTCAAAGCGATACCCAGGGGAGCAGATTCTTTGGAGGCGCAGGCAGGGGTGGAAGCCTGGCGCAAGCACATGAGCTATTTCTGGGAGCCGGAGGATGAGCAACTGCTTGGACTCGCTGACCTCTATAATGAGGACCCACGATTCAAGGCGAATTTTGACAAGGTGCACCCCAACCTGGCAGTTTTCATGCGTGAAGCGATCAGGATCTATGTGGAAAGGCGAAAATAGTAAACCCTAGTAATAAACAGCCATCCGACGCTGATTGATTTACCGATTACTTGGTAAAATTAGGCATACCACGGATCAAGGGAGTTCGGTATGAGCGTCAAATCCAAGTTGGCTAAAAGTGCCTTTCAACACAAGGTTTCCCGGTATACCCGTTCACCCCATTTCTGGGTCAACCTTTTGGCCATCGGGCTGCTCCTCTTTATTGCCGCCATCGGGGTAATGAATATAGACCCGTCCTGGAATGCGCAGGCGTATCACCTGCCTGTTGCTGCCCGCCTGGCGGGGATTTTCAGCAGGGATGAATACCGCATGGCACCCATGGTTGAGGGTTATTTTGATGGCAATGCCAACCTGGCAGAATTGGTACAGGGTGGGCTGTGGCGCCTGAGTGGTCTACCCGGGGCGGCCAACCTGGTGGGAATATTGTCAATGACGGTCCTGATTGTTGTCAGCAGCGCGATTTTCAAGATCCCGATCTGGCAGCTGACCATATTTTACCTGAGCATCCCGCTTGTACTGCGCCATAGTTACAGTTCCTACGTGGACCTGGCAGCGAATGCCTTTTTATGCCTGGCAATGGTCATTTTTTTCAGCACCATTATGAAAAAGGACCATTCGATCAGGAAATTGATCCTCGTGCTGATCCCCCTGGCGGTGGCGGCGAATATCAAACTGTATCAACTTGTGCTTAGCGTTGTGCTGGGAATGTTCATTTTTCTTTCATATTTTGTCTTCTGGGTGCGCAGGAAAGTGCGTTTTTCGAAGGTGCTGCTTTACCTGTTAATCTTCCTGGTATTCATTGCCGGGGCTTATTGGAAGTTGGGTGCCAACTACCTGCGCTATGACAACCCGCTCTATCCATTGGCGTTTACATTCAGAGGACAGGAGTTCCCGGGGCTGGTCAGCGCATCAACCTCCTCCTATATTGTGGATGCCTTCTCAGTGCCAAAGATCAACCCATACTATTTTGCCCGTTCTTTGACAGAAATTGATCTCTGGCGTGTCAGACCAGAAACCGTGTATACCATTGACATGGACCTGGGAAACTACAATGCCGTTTTGGGGGCAAGGTTGGGTGGTTTTTTCGTGGTCAACCTGATCTTCTGGGCGGCGGGTCTGCTCATCTTCTCGCTTTTCTCACAAAACCGGGCGATCTTCAAATGCCTGCTTATCCTGGTGATGATGGTGGGGGTGGCAGCCTTTTTACCGTCGTCCAGTGAATTGCGCCATGTGTTGTTCATCCCGCTGTCCCTGGCAACCCTGTTTTTGATCGGGCTGCACGACCTGGCACGAAAACGCTGGTCGAGAGCTTTAGGGATTGTCATCCAGGTGGCGATATTTGCCTTTGTGGCGTTCCTGGTGGTGACCAAAAGCGATCATTTCCCAACAGCCTTGACCATCCCGCAATATCAAACAAAAGAAGCAGAGCAGAAAGCGTGCTACGAAGTGAATGTTGAGTCGCCAGTCTGTATTTATGGTGATGAACCTGAAGCCTTTTATTACAAACTGGCCAACCCGGACCTGGTGATAGAGTTTTTACCCGGTGAAGGGAGTTGCACGGTTGAAAACAGGATCTCCCTTGACCAAATGCGAGAATTCAAGCGAAACCCGTGATAATAGGCTTAACCATACATTATGGTAAATGAAATTTGAGACGGTAAAGGATTTTCTGTAGTAGCGCCGGTTTAATTAAGGTTCCAGGCATGCCGGGATGGAATTGCTTGGACCATCTGGCTCCCAGGTCTGCCCGTTCTGATCAAATATCTTGACATACTGCACCTGCTTAAATTGCAGCAGGTTCTTCATGAGTGGTTGGGCAATGGTGTATGTTGCGCCATTGCTGAAACAGATCCCAGTTAAATAAACCCTGGCGATACCTTCTGAAATCTCCAGTGCACTAAAGCCCGTGAAACCATCGGTGATCGCCTCATACCCCAGGGCGTTCTCCTCTTCTGTTGGACCCTTGAAGAACTCAAGCAGTACAGCCTCCGGCAGGTTGTCGTTTGAATTAACCTCGCGACGAACCGCCACTTCGAATGGCGGTCCTCCCGTAGCGTAGCGGATGGTGTCTGTAAAATACACGGTGACCGTTATTGTTTCTGGTGGAGGACTAATAACTTGCGGGGCACACCCAAACACGAGGAGGATAACCAGTGCCAGCCAAAGAATAGCAACCTGGTGACTTCTACGTGAACGCTTCGTTCGATTTCTGCTTACTTTTGGCAAGATCGTTTGCATGGCTGACAACCTCTATCCAGCCCAACTCCAATATGGCCGAGCATAATGATGCTACCTTTCAGGTTTGTCATTGAGGAGCGATGAAAGGCAGTGACATTTGTAGTATAGAGAAATATGAATTCAAAGTCAATAGCATGGAGATGAGTTATTAATCAAACAACCCCTCGAGGTAAGGGGCTGTTGTAATAAGTGACTGGAGACCGCTTAACGAACGATCAGGGGTAAAAAGGTCAAATGGTAGGCAATACCGGTTGCCGGGTGCGCCTTCTGAATAGTTGATGTGTAGCGCTGGAATGGGTACTTCAGTAAACTCGTCTTATTATTTGGTCACATCAGCAAAGTCGAGATAATTATTGATGCAAATGCTTGAGTTGGTTTTTGCCGGTGATCCATGAGATATGGGCAATTGTTACCCCGGGTTCCTTGATGGATTGTCTGGTGAGGGGAATATGTAAATAAAAGCCATCCCGGTGAGATTCCAGGATGGCTTGTGGGTCCAGCCGGGCAGGTGTTGAATTACCCGACCTTGTTGTTATTTACTCTCTGGGTTGTCTGGTTAGCGTCTTCCCCCGCCACGGCGGCCACCGCTGAAGCCCATTCCACCGCCAAATCCCACGCCTTGGCCTTCACCGATGTTAGCCAGCAGCAGGTCAGCCTGCGCCTGGGTAATTTTTCCATCGGTTACTGCCTGGGCAATTGCATTCTGGTAGGCTGTGGTTCGTGCCTCTGCCATATATCCCTGGATAGACTGTCGGGCGATCATCAGGTCAGCCTGTTCCTGGGTGATCTTTCCATCAGTGACTGCCTGATTGATCTGTGCCAGGAACACATTGTCCCTGGCTTCGGTCAATTGCTCAACGGTGATCCCAAGCGCTTCGCCAAGATATGTATCGAGCATTTCCGGTCCAACGGGACCCATACCGCGTGACATGCGGAAGGAACGATTGTCATCATCCAGGTCTTCGATTAACTCGTCCGCTTCATCCTGGGTGATCTCGCCAGCAGACACCTTTGCTTCGATAAAGGCGGTGTTTGCCTCTAGGTAAGCGGCCTGGAGGTCTTCGGGGGTGATGCCCAGCTCGTCTGCCAGGGCTTGCATGTGGTCATCAAAACCCATGCCAAGCCTGGCAACTTCATTGTCGAGGCCACCCTTTGCGCTGACCTGTTGGGCAACACTAAAAGCGCTGAGACCGATGAAGGTCAGGACTGCCATGACGATCAAAATTATTTTGCTTTGTTTTTTCATACGTTTTACTCCTTAAATGGTTTGTATTTGTTGTAATTTGGATCCTTGATCCGCTGCCATAATAGCATCCTGATCACATGTTTATGTTATTGAAATATGTGTTGAATATGGATAATTTATGTAGACGGGAAAGACGAGAAGGCCATAAATTCCCCTTGACTATTAGACAGTAGTGCTGTATAATTCAGTTATACTGTAATAATGATCAAAGGACATATCATGGAGAACACAGAACTGACCCTGGAAGAGCTTGCATCAATAAGCCTGGTGCCCATCCGAACCCTGCGTTTCTACATCCAGGAGGGTTTGCTGCCCGGACCGGATACACGCGGCAAGAATGCCACTTATTCCAATCAGCACCTGGAACGGATCGAGATGATCAAGCGCTTAAAGGAGCATTTCCTGCCGCTGCAACAGATCAAGTCGCTGCTTGATAATATGTCCGAGGATGATATCCAGAAGATCCTGATCTACAGAGAGCAATTCAAGCTGAGCATGGAGGATAACAGTACATTTTTGGAGAACCGCCCAAAGTCATCAAAAGTGGGTTCGAGCGCCCTGGATTACATCCGGTCTCTTGAGCAGACACAACACCTTAACCAGGCGGTCGGGGAACCTAAGATGACTTTGAAAATGCCGAAAGAGCAGTTTGTTTTTACGGAGGCGCCAATACAATACAATGACCGGTCATCTTCAAGGCCCAGGCGGGAAAGCTGGCGCAAGATCATTTTTACAGATGGGGTCGAGCTGCACATCAGTGTGGCACGGGAGAAGCAGTTCAAAGCTGAGATCCAGGAACTGGTTGACTTCGCCCGCAATTTATTCGAATAATATGTTTTGTGGAGGGAGTAAAAATGAAAAAGGAAAATAAAATACAAACAATTGAAGTCAAAGTGCTGGCAGACAAGGCGCTGGTTGCGTCTGACAAAGCCAGCGAGCGCATCCTGGAGATTGCCTTGACCGCACCTGAAAAGAAAGCGGTTGTCGAACGGGCGCCACTCAACATGAGCCTGGTGATCGACCGCAGCGGCTCAATGGATGGTGAAAAACTGGAATATGTCAAGCAGGCGGCCAGTCATGTGGTGGACCTTTTGGGAGAAAAGGACCGCGTGGCGGTGGTGATCTATGATGACACGGTGGAGGTGTTGGTTCCATCGACTTTCATGGGTGAACCGGCAAAAAAGGACGCTAAAAACAAGATTGCCGGCATCCGCTCAGGTGGCAGTACAAACCTTGGGGGTGGGTGGCTTGAGGGCTGTAGACAGGTGGCGGAAGCGTCCACAGACAAGACCTTTAACCGTACGCTACTGCTGACAGACGGCCTGGCCAATGTAGGGATGACAAGCATAGGCGAACTCTCTGAGCATGCGCTGGGTTTATTCCGCCGGGGAATATCCACATCCTGTTTTGGGGTGGGACTGGGCTATGATGAACACCTGCTGGAGGCTATGGCCGCCAATGGCGGGGGCAACTTCCACTTCCTGGAGACGACCAATGCCATCCCGCTGGTATTTGAGCGCGAATTTTTGGAACTGATCAGCGTGTCGATGCGCGATACAGAGGTCAGCCTGGAGGTTCCTGAGGGGGTTACGGTGAATGTCTCAGGTGGCTACCAGTTTACGAAGTCCGATAGAAAGTTAAAAGTGACGCTGGGCAGCCTGGTGGCGGGCAAAGCTTACTCGCTGTTCCTGAAACTGGCTATCAAGGAAGGTCTGGATACAAGCGAGTTGACCATCCCCGTGGCAGTTTCTGCGCGGGGCGAGGATGACGTTGAGATCGAGGGCAAAGGACAATTTACCTTCAAACTTGCACCCGCCAGCGAGGTGGACGCAGTTGAACCTGACCGACCCTTGATGGAACGATTTGCCCCGATAGACCTGGCGGACCAGGCCACCGAAGCCATGAAACGCGAGAGAGCGGGTGACCGGGCGGGGGCATCGCGGATGATGTCTGATGCAGCATTCCTTCGCAAGCCTTATGTATCAGATAACGAGAGTAGTAAATACCGCTTTATGTCTGAGCAAATGGCTGTGGGAATGGATGAGCGTACGCGAAAGCGCATGCATCAGCAGGAGTATTCCACGAAAAAGGGAAGAATCATGACCTATGACTACCCGCTGAGGCTTGTTAAAGGTGTCCTTGTGGCGGATATTGCAGGCCTGTCGGTGGTGATTGCCACGGGTTCGCCCATTTCTACAGGGGTGGTTGATGATTGGTTCTTCCTGGACCAGGTGCATAAGCTTTCCAAAGACACCCTGGGAGTGACACCGGCCTATGTTGGAAAAAATATTGGCACCCATGTGGACATCCTGCTGGGTATGGACATCATGAAGAAGTTCCATGTGACCGTAGATTTGAAGAATAACCGCATCAGTTTCAGTGTAGATTCACCTGTCAATATGTTTAACAACAAGTGGGTTGGGGCCGAACGCATTCCATTCCAAGACCTGGTGGGTACGCCGATCATCCCCTGCTTGATCGATGGGAAAAATGTCGAGTTGTACCTGGATACGGGTGCGAAGTTGACCTACCTGGATAGCATGTTGGTTAAGAACCGTACTGCGTTGGGAATTGAAAAAGACTTCTTCTACACGATAGGTGAATTTGAAACAGAGTTCTACGAATTACCGGTCAGGTTGGGTCGGGTTCAGATGGACCTGAAGTGTGGGAAGATGCCGGGGTTGATGCAAAAGTTGGTGTTGGGCAGCGGCAAACGGGGGGTGTTAGGGACAGAGATATTTGAAAGGCACGGAGTTTGCCTGGCTTTCCCGGATCATGAACTGATCCTGTTCTAACCAACAGTCACGGGCATCATTCTGGTGCACCGGGATACCTGGCAGGAGGAAAAACACAGGTATCCCGGTAATTATTTAATCATCATCATCATCATCAGTATCGCGGTGCCGATGGGCAAGCCGGGCGGGTTTATCCTCCATCTCTGCTCTGCGCCTGACCAGGTCCATTTCGAGCAGAACGTCCTCGGGTGAGACATCCTCTTCGAGTTCTCGCAACTCGATATCATCATCATTCGGGATTCCCAGTTTGTCCTGGATGGCATCCAGCATGCGCAATGCGCGGGTCAACTCATATTGGTTTAACAAACTCATCTGCAGGTCAAGGTCGGCGCGCTGGTCAGCTTCTTTTTGCTGGCGGTTTTGCGAGATCAGGATGAATGTGGAAAGAAAAAGCACCTCAACGGTCAGAACACCGACCAGCAGGCCGAAGGGGTATGGGTCGAAGGGTTTGATGCCAAAGATGCCGCTGTTGAGCAGCACATAGAGAGCGATGATGAATATGTGGATTATCAAGAAGCGCACATGTCCGGCAAACCCAGAGATCTTCACGGAGATTCTCTCTTCGACAGTTGACGAGCGATGTGCCTGCCGCCTGATGCGCATGATGGTGCGTATGTTCTTTTCGAGGACCGCGGCCAGTTCCGGGTCGTACTCCTCGAAGGTGTTTTTCTCTTCAGTCGGTTTCATAAGAAACTTTCCTCCTGGTCTTGATGTTGGTAAGTCAAATATAACATGTTCCTATCAATATGAAGAATTGTCTCAAGCAGCTAAAGGTTAAAAATTTGATCTGTCGCTTAGCTATTGATTTTGGGTGTAAGACTCGCTATACTGTTTATTAATCCATGTAGTTTCACTGCTACCACAATCTATTTGATTATCAAACAGGTCAGGAGGTGACCCATGGCACAATTTTCAGTCAATACCAATCGATTTGACCCATACAAACAATTCAAGTTCCGGGTGAAATGGGATGGGCGGTATGTGGCAGGCATATCCAGCATGTCTGCGCTCAGCCGTTTCACCGAGGTCGTCGAGCACCGTGATGGCGGTGAACCCAATACCACCCGGCAGTCACCGGGAAAAACCTATTTTGAACCCATTGTGCTGGAAAGGGGCGTTACCCACGATGATGAGTTCGAAAAGTGGGCCAACAAGGTCTGGCGTTTTGGCAGCGGGTTGGGCAGCGAGGTCTCACTCAAAGATTTCCGCAAGGATGTGATCATTGAGTTGTTTAACGAAGCCGGGCAGCTCGTCAAGGCGTACAAGGTGTACCGCTGCTGGCCTTCGGAATATGTGGCGGTAAGCGACCTGAACGCCAATGGGGAAGCAGGGGTGGCGATTGAGTCAATCACCCTGCAAAACGAAGGCTGGGAACGGGACCTGGAAATTCCTGAGCCCTCTGAACCATCTGTTTGATGGACAGGTTGACCCTCCATAGTCAATTTGTCCCACCAAAACACGAACAAAAAAGGGTGCGGCAGATCAATGCCGCACCCTTTTATAAATTTACAAATAACCAGGTTCTAGATCCAGCCCCTCAGTTCCATGGCTTTGACAACCTTGTGGATGGCGACCATGTAGGCGGCATCGCGCATGTAGACATTCTGCTTGAGTGCCATGTCCAGCACTGCCTCGAACGCAACGGTCATCTTGTCGTCCAATTTCTCCAGCACCTCTTTCTTGGTCCAGTAGAAATTCATGTCGTTCTGCACGCCCTCGAAGTACGAGGTGGTTACGCCGCCGGCATTGCACAGGAAGTCGGGGATGACGAAAATGTTCCGGGCTTTGATAACCTCATCGGCTTCGGGGGTGGTGGGTCCGTTGGCAGCTTCGGCCATTAATTTGACCCTGGGGTGGATCAGCTTAACAGTTTCGGCGTTGACCTGTCCTTCAAGCGCTGCCGGGATAAGCACATCAGCTTCCTTGGTGATCCAAACTTCACCGGGTTCGATCGTATAGCCGGCTTTTTTGGCTTCTTCCTTGTTGATTGTGCCATACTGGTCGGTGATGCTCATCAGGAAGTGCGGGTCGATGCCATCGGACTTGCTGAAGGTGTAGGAGGTCTTGTCTTCGCGATCCCAACAGGACACACAGGCAACTTTACCGCCAAGGATCTCGATGAACCCGATGGATGCGTATTGGGCAACGTTACCGAAGCCCTGGATGGCTGCCACCGAGGTCTTGGGGTCCATCTTGAGATGTTTCATGGCTTCGCGCACGGTGTAGATGACACCAAAGCCGGTGGCTTCAGTGCGGCCGAGCGAACCGCCACCGCCGACCGGTTTGCCGGTGATCACGCCGGGGGTGTATTGACCAACGATCTTGGAATATTCGTCCATCATCCAACCCATCATCTGGGGGGTGGTGCCTACGTCCGGGGCGGGGATATCGAGCCTTGGACCGACATTTTTCCAAAGGATGCGCATATATTCCCGTACCAGGCGCTCTTTTTCACCGACCGACAGGGTGGAAGGATCCACCACGATACCACCTTTGCCGCCACCCAGGGGAATGTCTGCCACGGCACATTTCCAGGTCATCCACATGGATAAAGCGCGGACTGTGTCCACTGTTTCAGCTGCGTGGAAGCGGATGCCGCCCTTGTTTGGACCGCGGGCGTCATTATGCTGCACACGGAAACCCTGAAAAACCCGTACACTGCCATCATCCATGCGCACCGGGATGCGGATGTGATACTCACGCAGCGGCCAGCGCAGCATCTCGCGGACCTCGTTGTCGAGACCCAAAAGATCTGCCACGTGATCGAACTGCTGTTGAGCCATTTCAAATGCGTTCTTTAAACCTGCCATTTTCTCTCCTGTCACAATAATTTTTTCGAGCCGGCAATTCTTCTCTGCCGGTTATTTAAAAAGATAAACGGGCACCTCGGTCCCGTGCCCGCTGTCGTGCGAAAGTGGCTAAAAACATCCTGTTCAAGGTTGATCGATCCTCACCATGTTCCACTGACGGCTTAACCTTAATCCAATTTTGGATTTGCGTCAAGGTATCCTGCCGACCTGGATGAGTTATCCCGGGAATTGCTGCCAGGGGTTACCACTGCCAGGTGTAAATGACATCGGGCGTCAGTTTTATCAACAGGTTATGCGGGTCTTTGATCCATCGTTGGGGGTCTTCTGCTTTGACGCCATCCTCACCCAAATAGCGTTCATAGATCCATTCGAATTGTTTCTCGAGGAACTGGCGGGGTTCCCTAACCAGTTCAGCCTTGCCTTCAAAGATGACCGCCCTGGTTCCTCCTTGATCCCCTGAGACATCAATGGACACGGCGATCTTTGCATTTTCCTGAAGATCGGTGACCTTGCGGGTGTTTGAATAAGAACTGATCCATAGGCTTTTGCCATCCCAGCCATACCAGACCGGCACGACATGCGGCTGAGCCTCCTCGTCGGCGGTTGCCACACGGGCAATTAAAGGTTGCCCGAGGAATTCGTTGATAAAAACTTGTTTCTCTTCAGGTATCAGATCCATCTATTGTTCTCCACATAACCGGCAGGATAAGCCTAATAATCCGGTTTCTTATCGTCACCCTCGGTGTCATTTTTATAGTGCCAGGCACTGTATCGACCAGCGAACGAACCCCAATATTTAGCAAAGATAACATATCCACCCACGGGGAGGCTGAATGCGCCTAATGCCAGGCCCCACAGGAGACCGCCTTTCAGGCCTTCCCATCCTGCTACAAAGAGCCCCACAATGCCGAGCACCAGGCTGGTACCAACCAACGGCAGGATGATAAATAAAAAGATGTATTTAAGCAGTTTCTTCCATTCCACAAATTTATCTTATCACTTTTTAGCCTGGATGGACTATCCGTCATGTCCCCCGCGGGATTGGCGTGTGAGTATAATACTAGCAGGCATATGAACAATAAAATCGATCTTGCCTTTACGGCCATTAAAGAACTGGGACCACAAAAGCTTACCCTGTTTGCAATCTACAAACTGGGTTTGAAAACCGGTTTCTTTAAGGCTGTCCCCAAGCCCCGGGGTGAGGCACGCCCGGGAATGCCGGCAGACCTCCGCCAGTTGATGTGCCAATGGATCGACCTTTTCCCGGTGGATGCCGCAGTCCTGTTGGAAAAGGCCAATGAGGTTGTTGAAGACCTCTCCAGGGAACCCGGCACCGCTGAAGGTGAGAAGCACATTGAAGCCCACACCCCCCACTGGACACATTATGAGAGCGGCAAGGAAACAGCGGGTGCGCAAGATATCAAGCACATATGGGAACCGGCGCGCTTTAACTGGGTGTTTGCGTTGGGTCGGGCTTACCTGTTGGGTCACAATGAAGCGTATCCACAGCTATTCTGGCGCAAGTTTGATGAATTTCAGCAGCAAAACCCGCCTTACCGGGGTCCAAACTGGATGTCCGCCCAGGAGGTTGGCTTACGCATGCTGGCTTTCATCTTTGCGGGTCAGGTTTTTGGCACATCACCCACTTATTTACCCGAAAGACAGCACCAGTTGAGCCTGGCGATAGCAGATCATGCCCGGCGCATCCCGCCGACGCTGGTTTATGCGCGCTCACAGAATAACAATCACCTGGTCAGCGAGGCGGTTGCCCTCTATAGTGCAGCCTGTGCCCTGCCTGACCACCCGCAAACCAGGCAATGGCGCAAGTTAGGTTGGAAATGGTTCAATCAAGCGATCCAGCACCAGGTCAGCTTGAGCGGCAGCTATGTACAGCACTCAACCAACTATCACCGCCTGGTGTTAATGCTGGCAATGTGGATGAAGTTCCTGGCAGAAGGTCGGGGTCAGCTTTTGCCGGTAGGAACTACGCAACGCTTGCAAGCTGCCACAGGCTGGTTAGCCCCTTTGGTCGACGAGCACAGCGGCAAAGTGCCCAACCTGGGTGCCAATGACGGGGCGAATATCCTGGCGGTCAGCCGGTTGGACTTTGTGGACTTCCTACCGGTTCTGGAGGCAGCCCAAAAGGTTTTTGGGCAACCCCATGACGCCACGCCCGGGTTGAGTGACATGCCGCGCCTGGAGAACACCAGCAGCCATGCATTTTTAAGAGTGGCGCACTTCAGCGATCGGCCATCACATGCCGACCAGCTGCACCTGGACTTGTGGTGGCGGGGCGAAAACATCCTGAGGGATGCCGGCACCTATTCATACAATGCGGCGAGCCCATGGACCAATGCGCTCAGCATGACCCGCGTGCACAACACGCTCGCCCTGGATGACTGCGACCAAATGACTGCGGTGAGCCGTTTTTTGTGGCTCAAATGGGCACAGGCAGAAGTTCTTGAAACAATTTTAAATGAAAAAGGCAAACTGATCGGACTTACCGCCCAGCATGACGGCTATAAGCGCAGGGGGTACCTGCATATGCGGTCGGTTTCGGCGTCTGGACCGGACCAGTGGGTAGTGGATGACCGCCTGGCGGCGACCAAACATGCCAAAAATAAGCCACTCCCTATACTTAAATTACACTGGCTGCTGCCGGACTTGCCATGGACAATGACAGGCAACACGCTTTCACTGCAGGGTGAACCTGGTACTATCCGGGTTTCTGTCCGCGGCGCGGATCAACTGGTCCTGTTCCGTGCAGGCAAGTTGATCTATGGCGAAGCACACGACGACCCGTTAATGGGTTGGTATTCCCCTGATTACGGTGTTAAGGAACCAGCCATCTCGCTGGTTGCCCTCAAAACCAATAACGCTGATCTTTCATTCACGACGTTCATTACGCTTGGGGGATGACTAAAGGCCACCCGACAAGAACTGGTAGCTGACCCGGTGCAACGACTTTGGTGATTTCACGTATTATGTAGTAAGTAATAAAAAAAAGATCTATAAAAAGGAAAAATCATGAGCGAAGAACCAGTTATCATTCCAGACCCCATTACACCCGCCGAGCCAATTGAAGCCGGTCAGGGGGTGTATACCCCCGTTGAGAAGCCTGACAAGGTCCAGGCGATCGCCATCATCGCCCTGGTGAGCGGCATATTGAACATCATTTATGGATTGACCCTGTCTGTTGGTTTTGCAGTTACAGTGGTTGGCTTGCTGTGCCTGCCGTTGACCATTGCCCCGGCTGTCCTGGGTATTTTCGAGGTGGTCAGTGGGGCAAAGCTGATGAACACACTGCCGCGAAAATTTAACGTGAAGACCATCGCGATCCTGGAGATCATCACGATCATCACGGGTGCCGTGCCCTCAGCGGTGGCGGGTATTCTCAACCTGGTCTTCTACGACGATCCGCCCGTAAAGCAGTATATTGACTCGCTTCCTTCATAGGGGCGGCCTTCAACCAGGAAAATGATGGTTCCATGATAAAATAATCTGTATTAATGTTGTCTAATTAGATATCAGCGTTCAATCTTTATTAAAAGGAAAAATCAAAATGACAGAGCAACCTATTTATACTCCCCCTGCTTATACTCCCCCGGCAGTTCCCGGCAAGGTGCAGGCTATTGCAATTATTACGCTCATAAGTGGTATTTTAAATATCATTTATGGCCTGACCCTGACAGTGCTGATCGTAATTGGCACGATTGGGGTGGGTTTGTTATGTGCCCCGCTGACGATCGCTCCCTCGGTACTGGGAATTTTTGAAGTCATTGCTGGCGCAAAATTAATGGCTACCCCGGCTCGCAAATTCAAGGTACAGACCATCGCGATCATGGAGATCGTGGCGATCATTACCGGCGCAGTACCCTCCGCCGTGGCAGGCATCCTCAACCTGGTCTTCTACAACGACCTGCCCACAAAGCAGTACATCGACTCACTGCCTTCATAGCCAAGTTTGATTTAACAGCTTTATAACCTTCGCCAGGTGTACTCTTGTACGCCTGGCGTTTTTGTTAACAGTTTCTGTGCCAGGAAAACCCGATTCGGGTACAATTGTTAACGTGCATATTCTCTTGATCCACCAGGCATTTGCTTCTTTGGGTGACCCCGGCGGAACGCGCCACCATGAGCTGGCGCGCTACCTGGTCACCCAGGGTCACCGCGTCACGGTGATCGCCAGCCCTGTCTCGTACCTGACCGGTACGCACAAAGGCAAGATCCGCTGGCGTGAGACCAGTACGGATGAACTGGGGGTGACCATCATACGATCGTGGACGCTGCCGGCACTGCACCGCTCCTTTGCCTGGCGGGTGCTGGCGTTCTTCAGTTTCATGTTTTCGTCTTTCTTAAATGGTCTTTCTGTAAGACATGTGGATATGCTTTGGGGCACTTCGCCACCCCTCTTCCAGGGTATCACCGCCTGGTTGTTGGCCCGTTTGAAGCGGGTACCTTTTCTTTTCGAGGTGCGCGATCTGTGGCCGGACTTTGCTATCGCAGTCGGGGTGCTAAAAAATCGCTTCCTGATCTCCCTGTCTCATTGGGCGGAGAGTTTCCTTTACCGACAGGCAGACCATATGGTGGTCAATTCACCCGGCTACATCGAACATGTCAGCAAAAAGGGTGCCCGCCGGGTCACACTGATCCCCAATGGTGCGGACCCGGGGATGTTTGACCCGGGCGATAAAGGCATAGCTTTCCGCAAGGAACATCATCTTGCCGGGCGCTTCGTGGTGTTGTATGCCGGCGCACATGGCATGTCCAATGACCTGGGTGTGGTGCTGGATGCGGCGGAAATTATGAAGAGCGACCCAAGTGTAACCTTTGTTTTGCTGGGGGATGGCAAAGAAAAACCCGCCCTGGTGTCCAATTCGCGTGAGCGCAGCCTGGACAATATACTGTTTCTGCCGCCACTGCCGAAAACAGAAATGGCACAAGCCCTGGCGGCAGCCAATGCCTGCCTGGCGATCCTTAAGCCAATAGAACTCTACAAAACCACCTATCCCAACAAGGTGTTTGATTACATGGCAGCTGGCAGACCCGTCCTGCTGGCTATTGATGGGGTTATCCGCGAACTGGTTGAAGCGGCGCAAGGCGGCATCTTTGTTCGTCCGGGGGATCCTGCGGACCTGGTGAAGGTGGTACGAACCTTACAATCAGACCCAGCCCTGTGCCAGCAGATGGGCAAAGCCGGGCGGGTATATATTGAAAATCACTATTCACGTTCTCAAATTGCAGAACAGTTTAACCAAATGATCGGTTCCATTCGGAGGAAAAATGCCTGAAAAAATTCTAGTTGTTGATGATGAAATTTCCCTGCAGGAAACACTGGCCTATAACCTTAAAAAAGAAGGTTACCAGGTTGATGTGGCCAGCGATGGCCCCTCAGCCCTCGACCAGGCGCGCCAATTCAAGCCCGACCTGATTATCCTGGACATCATGCTGCCCGGGTTGGATGGTTTTGAAGTGTGCCGCATCCTGCGTAAGGAAATGTCAACCCCGGTTCTGATGCTCACGGCGCGTGATGATGAAATTGACCGCGTGGTGGGACTGGAGGTTGGTGCGGATGATTACCTTGCCAAGCCTTTCAGCATGCGGGAACTGGTCGCGCGGGTCAAGGCGCTTTTACGCAGGGTACGCATGGTCCGCGAGGAAGTCGGTTCCACTGCAGCTGAAAGCGCTTCGCTGCCCAAGGTGCTCACCTTTGACACCCTGGTGATCGATATGACCCGCCGTGAGGTCAAGCGGGATGGCAAGGTGTTGGCGCTGAAACCCAAAGAATATGAGTTGTTGACCTTTTTGGCGCAGCACCAGGGACAGATGTTGACCCGCGAGTTCATCCTGGAGCGAGTCTGGGGCTGGGATTTTGTTGGTGACAGCCGCACGGTCGACGTGCACGTGCGCTGGTTGCGCGAAAAGATCGAAGTGGACCCGTCCGAACCAGTGCGCATTGTCACCGTGAGAGGAGCTGGATACCGCTTCGAAGGTTAGTATGAAGAGCCTGATTCGCTGGCGGATCGCCCTGCCTTTCATAATTCTTATCCTGGTGATCGCTATCACTTTGGGGATCATTGCCCCCTTGATGACGCGCAGCATCATTGTGAAAGCTGCACAAACCAGTTCTGTGCCCGATTATCGCGCCATGATTTGGGTGATGATCAGTATTGTCCTGGTGGGGATTGCGTTGGCATTTGTTCTCAGCATATACGTGACGCGCAATACGATCATGCCGATCAAGCGCCTCTCACTGGCGGCCAGTAGGATGGGCGAAGGCAAATTTGAGGAGATCAAGAATCTTAATGCACCAGAAGAGATCATGGAGCTCAGCGCCACCCTGCATCAGACCGCCAACAGGCTTGGTGAACAGATCAGCGACCTGACCCGTGAACGGGCAACACTTTCCGCCGTGCTTTCCCAGATGACCGATGGAGTGTTGATCGCCGACCAGTCAGGTCGCGTGC
Source organism: uncultured Anaerolineaceae bacterium (assembly GCA_964435475.1). Classification (GTDB taxonomy): domain Bacteria; phylum Chloroflexota; class Anaerolineae; order Anaerolineales; family Anaerolineaceae; genus CAYSZB01. The sequence continues at coordinate 16,397 of CAYSZB010000001.1, forward strand.
AATTGCTCAATAGGGCTGCGGAGAGGCTTTTTCATATTAAAGAAAAGAACGCCATCGATCGTTCGGTGGTCGAAGTAATGCGACATCACCAGCTGGTTGACCTGTGGTCGGAAGTGCGTGAAGGTGAACCCAAAACGATCACCCTGGAGATGGGCACAGACCATAAATTCCTGCAGGCGATCGGCATATCACTCGGCACAGACCTTCCGGGCAGCAAAATGCTCCTCCTCCAGGATCTGACCATGATCCGCAGGATGGATATCATCCGCCGTGATTTCATCAGTAACGTGTCGCACGAGTTGCGCACCCCGCTTGCCAGCCTCAAGGCACTGACCGATACGCTGCTGGACGGGGCGCTTG
>CAYSZB010000001.1:16856-21307 GCA_964435475.1 uncultured Anaerolineaceae bacterium
ACCCCGCTTGCCAGCCTCAAGGCACTGACCGATACGCTGCTGGACGGGGCGCTTGAAGACCCGCCGGCAGCCCGGCGTTTTGTGGTGCGCATGGATACCGAAGTGGATAACCTGACCCTGCTGGTCAATGAACTCCTGGAACTGTCGCGCATTGAATCGGGCAAGATCAGCTTTGAATTCCAGCGCATCCCGCCACTAAAATTACTTTCGTCTCCCTGCGAACGCATGTCTTTGCAGGCGGATCGTGTTGGGTTGAAACTGGATCTGAATTGTCCCGCTGACCTGCCCCTGGTGTTTGCCGACCCGGATCGCATCGGGCAGGTGGTGATCAACCTGCTGCACAATGCGATCAAATTTACCCCCTCTGGCGGGCAGATCACAGTCTCTGCCAGGCAAAAGGATGAATTTGTCATATTTTCAGTGCGGGATACAGGGGTGGGTATTGACCAGAAAGACCTCAACCGTATCTTTGAACGCTTTTACAAGGCGGACCGGGCAAGAACGGGCGGCGGCACAGGGTTGGGGCTTTCCATATCCCGGCATATGATCGAAGCGCATGGCGGAAAGATCTGGGTGGAAAGCCAGGAAGGCATGGGCTCAACGTTCCATTTCTCGCTGCCGATCGCATAATTTGCCTGTCCCGGGTATTAAGCCTGGGCGACGCTTGAAATTAACCCGTTGCTAATATTGCCGGGCGCATTGTTAATCTCAACTTTGGTAAAATCCTATATAATAAACGGGAGGTTCTCATGCCACGGATAACTTTGGATCGCGAGATCAGCCAGTTACAGGACGAAGTGCTGCTTTTAGGCAGCATGGTTGAGCAGGCCATGCTTAATGCCGTCGAAGCGCTTAAATTGCGCGATATCAAAGCCGCCAAAATGGTTGACAAGGGGGACGAAAAGATCAATGAGAAACGTTATGCCATTGAGAACCGCGTTTTGATCGTCATTGCCACCCAGCAACCGATGGCGCATGACCTGCGCACACTGGCCGCCATTCTTGAAGTGATCACCGAGATCGAACGCATGGGCGATTATGCCAAGGGCATTGCCAAGATCGCGGTGCGTATAGCCGACGACGAGGCGCCCATACCCATCCGCGAGATCTGTGACATGGCTGACCGGGCGGTCAGTATGCTGCATCGCGGGTTAGGTGCGTTTGTCAATGAGGATGTGTCCCAGGCTTACAGCATCCCCCAGGAAGATGACCAGGTGGATGAGCTGTATAACTATGTGTACCGCAAACTGGTACAGAACATGATCGCCAACCCCGACCTGGTGGACCACTCGAGCATGATCATGTGGGTTGCCCATGACATTGAACGCTTTGCTGATCGCGTCACGAACATCTGTGAGCGGATCGTCTTTATCGCCACCGGTGAACTGCTTGAAATGTCCAGCTCCGAAGATGAATTCGAGGAGCAAGATGAAACCGACGGAAGCCAGTAGCATGTGAAATACTAGAACCTAAACCCTGAAGGTGTCACCCTTCAGGGTTTTTTGTGGCAATGTAAGAGTCAGTAGAAAACTATCCCTTGAATAATCTTTACGGCAGGCTGATGTTTACCTGGGTCCTGCCTTCCTGGACACTCACAATCAACGTAACCTGGCCTTTGGGCTTGTCCCACATTTGCATTGACACATCATCCTGGGATGTTTCCATCGTTAAGCTCCAACCATTGGCAAGCATTTGTTCCTTGTAATAAGCAGCCACAACACCGGGATCATCGGGAGCCTTAAACATAACCAACTGACTCATTTTGAACAACTCAGTCGCGCCGGGGTATAACGGGATATCATCCGGAAGCCCACTTTCCGCAGGGTTGATCGTTGGCGCAATAGTTGGTGTACCGGAGGGTAGTTCCTCGGCTCCTTCTGATGACACAGCATTTGTTCCAATAATTGGAGTGATCTCCAGGTCAACGTCCATGCTGCCTTCCTCGGATTCTGTTAAAACGAGGGTAAGTACCTGGTCTGCTTTCGTGAAAGTGACCATATTGGGCAGGGAGATATCGCCTTCCGGCAGGTGCTCCGGCAGGGTCCAGCCCAGGGCGGGTAATTCTTTTACATAAAAATCGGCTACCTCTATGGGCTTGAGATTTGAGGTGAAAGCTAGGGCACCAGTGTTCAACCTTACATCCCGGGCATCGCTGGTGACAGGAATGTCCGTTGGCACAGGCATGCAGTTTGTGGGCAGGGAAATGCCTTCAGCTGCATTCACCAGGCTCAGTTCATATGTCCAAGTCTGGGAAGTTTCCAGCCCTTTCCCGCTCAATTTATCCGGTAATGGGGATGTCAGGACATATTTGACCACATAACCGCCTTCTTCGGAGAGCCATACATCTCCCGCAACGGTTGAGCCATCCTTTTCAATGTATAGTCCCTCCTGGTCAAAGCGGTAGTGTTCGCTGGCAATCCCATTGACCGTCTCTTTGCCTATACGGGTGGCGTTCGAAATTGGCAAAAGCAGGGATGCTGGCTCGAACACCTCACCTTCATTGGGTGGATTGATACCCCCAATGAAGGCCTCAGCGGATTGCATCCAGCGGTAAAAAGCATCGCCCTGCGCCAGCAGTCTCAGTTGATAACCCGCTATCTCGCTGCCACCTACAACACTGATGAAGTCATAATCACCAGTTGAATTTATGCGGGTAATCTCTACCTGTGTGGAACTGTAAATGGCCTGACCGTCCAGAGTACCACTGACTTCCTGTTCCAGCACCGCCTTGTAACCGGCTAAAGTTGCCAACCCAAAGGAAGGGTCGGGTAGCACATCACCACTTTTATTCGTCCCATCATTACCATTGATGGTTGAGCCACCCTCAGACGCCTTGTTGAATACCGATGACACGGAGCAAGCCATGATCGATAAGACTATACCAATGCCAATGAGAACAAAAATTGAACGTGATGATTTTTTCATTTTCCCTCTCTTCTCTCAAGGCTGATGGTGGCGGTATACGAGGCCACGATCCCTCCGCTTGCAGCGTTCTTGAGCTGTTTGTCAAGTATGTCGATCTTGATATTGAACTTTCCTTCTCCGAATGGAAAGACTTGCTCGATCCATGGGTCTTTATCTGTGGTCAATGATGCGGAACCGGTAATATTATGAGGTGGGTTTTCAGGGCATTGGATGATGACTTGATAAATCCAATCAAAGTCGATCGGCTGACCGATCATCAATTTAAGACCCATGCCATTATCTGCCTCCACCAGTTTGGAATCCACAAAACCCAGAGCATAACCGGGATTCATCCAATCAACATCGCACTCACTATTAGGAAATGAAGTGACGAAATTTTCTTCAGTGATGGTACTGTTATAAGATTCGCGGTAAGTGGGACGGCTTGGATCGGGTGCAACCAGGCGGCCTTTGGATTTTAGAATCGAATACCAGGTAATGCCTGGATCTGGAATTGAATGATCGGATCGGGCAAAAAGGGTGTAAAAATAATCGCACTTTTTGATCTCAAAACTGGTTGTGTATCGCGCTTGCGTCTTCCAATTACTGTCATAGGCTACTATGGTGATCGTTTCATAACCTTCTTTTCCAGCCGTATAAAGTGATAATGCGGTTCCATTAGCGGTGGTTGGAGTAATCTCTTGCTCGTCAAACTTGCCTAACTTTGCGGTCACGATAATTGAGTCGGGCCCAGTAATGGGTGCCAGGTCGTCTTTTCCGGCTACCCACCAGCGGACTGTGAACATGTAAGGATCCCCTGCGCATGCTGCACTGTCCAATCCGCTAATTGAAACACCCCAAAGGCCGGATTTCTGTTCAAGACGATTTGCTGCAGCAGTATTTGGGCTGGAAAAGACCAATACAAGAATTAAAAAGGTTAAAACAAGAACTTTGATAGAGCGCAATAAAGAATGCTTTGAGATGATTTGCATCGATGCCTCCTCATTAAGCAATGATCTATTAAGACGCAATTAACTTCATAAACACTCTGGGGGGGAGACCCCTCTGCCACAATATTTCTAGGGTAGATCGCCCCAATCCGCTTCCAGGTACATGGAACCGCTGACAGTCATGGGCAGGGTGGACTTGACGCCGCTGGCCAGGTCGTAAATCTTGAGGGTGGAAGTAGAGCCTGAGGTGATGCTATAGAGCACCTGCGTGCCATCCGGTGACCAATCCACAAAGCTGGCATCCGGTCCATCGACGATCGTTACGTTGCTGCCGTTGGGCTTAAGCAGCACAACCCGGCTGTCGGTGAGGGTCATGCCATCGCTGTCAAAATAGACCAGGGTCATGGCGATCCATTGACCATCCGGTGACCATTGATACCATAAAGGTGCAGAATTGGGTTCCGAAAAGATTGCTGTCATGCCGCTGTAATCGGCGTTGGCAATGTAAAGTGGGCTCTGGTAATAACCAAACATCTGTTGTGTGGCCGTGACAAAGAACAGTGAATCAGGGGAAAAGGCAAAGTCACCGGCATAAAA
>CAYSZB010000001.1:21407-25187 GCA_964435475.1 uncultured Anaerolineaceae bacterium
CTTCCATAGCTCATTTCATAGCTGTCAGCCACCCCGTCCATGGTGATCTGGGTGATCGCGCCGGTATCTACGATGTATCGCCAGAGGTTGCCATTGTGGGCGTACACGATCTGTCCGCGGTCGGGGACCTCGACCGCAGGTTCTTCAGTCGGCTCTTCGGGCGCTACTGTGGTCTCAACGACCGGCTCTTCGGTGGGCGCCTCTGTTGTTTCAATATTGTGGGGTTCTTCTTCTGTGGGTGTCGCTGTGCCCGAAACGGAACAGGCTAAACTTACTGCAAGAAGGAGAATAAGCAGGAGATAAAGAGGTGACCTGTGATTTTTCATGAAGACTCCTTTCGCGAAAAGAACAGGCGGATCGATGAATGAATTCTACACCCATTTATACTTCGACCAGTTTCTTGTATCAATTGACGGTTGCCGGGGGGGGCTATTTAACTACTTAGGAGCATTCTGGGCAGTCAACCACAACTGCTGCCCATCGGTCTTTGCCCTGAGCCAACCGTAGCGGTCGGTTGCCAGGCAGGTTGGGCAAAGGGGGGCTGGTGCAACCCGGGGCTGGTTGTTGATGAGCGCTGCGTTTTGGGGATCCACTGCCAACCAGGTGACCTGCGCCGCAGGGTAACCGTTGGCGGTGAGCAATTCACCACTTTTGAAAGGCAGGATAAGCAGGTTGGCATTTGACTGGTTCCCGGTTTTGAAGATGGTGCTGTCCCCGATCACCAGGCGGGCAGAAAAGTCCTGCCAAATGATCGAAAGCAAAGCATTATTGTCCTGAGCTGTCTGCAGGGTGAGAAAAGCTCCGTTGCCCAGGTCCAAACGGTCGCCGGGTGACATGTGTGCCTGGTCAACACCCGCTGAGCTGAAGGACTGGTAAAGCTGGCGGGTGGTCTGGATGCGCTCGGGATCGCACGCCCAGATCACCTGTTGGAGACTGATCCGATCCTCAAGGTCGACCAGCCCAATGACGTCATCTTTTTTACACGAAGGAATGACCAGGCTGTCCAGCTTGCGGAAGGTGAGCGGCATGAGGTTTGAAAGTTGTGCCCGCAGGCTGCTGGGTTCGATGGCACCATTGACCAGCATGAAGCGCCCGCCGGGTGTTTCAACCAAAAGCACGGGGTTATCCCCCGCCGGCAGCAAGACCAGGGCTAGTTTGCCACCGGGTCGACCCAGTGCCAGTGACCAGGTCACCAAAACTGCACATCCCAGGGAGATCAATAAAGTGGCAGGTTTAGCCAGTTTCTGCCAGGCCGCCTTCCAGTCCCGGGTAAATGTCAGGGTAAACAGGATGGCATAATACAACACCACCCAGATGATTGAAAAATGGTTTAAGGTAAGCGGGGTCGGTGCCAGGGCTGCCAGCCAGGTAACCACGCGGTTGGTGTAGGCAGCAAAAGGCCATGCCAGGTAACCCAACACCCGGCCAAGCCCGGGAAAGAGCAAACCGCCCAGCAGTGCCACGCCGCCCAGAACCATCACCAGGGGCTGAACGGGCAGCACCAGCGGGTTGGCAACCAGGAAAAGCCATGAGAGCCGCCTGAAATGAAACGCCAAAAGGGGCAGCACCATGACCTGGGCGATCAGGGTAAACAGCAGGTATTGGGTGAGTGGGGCTGCCAGGCGCTCAATGAGTTCCGGTTTGAAGCGACGTGCCAGTTGTTCCATTAACCAGGTTTCAAAGGGCTGCGCATACAGAACCAACCCGAGGGTTGCCATGAAAGAAAGTTGAAAACCAATATCCCAGGGCAGGTTGGGGTTGACCAGGCACATTCCTAAAACAGTCAGACCCAGGGTGTTGAGACCATTATTGCGCCTGCCCAGGAGAGCGCCCATCATAGCCAGGCAGCCCATGATGGTGGCTCGCACCACTGCAGCTTCTGCGCCAACCAGGATGCAGTAGAAAGTGAGCAAAATGATCGCCCAGGTGGTTCCCCGGCGTTTTCCCAGGGCACGGGAGAGCAGGGAAGTTGCCAGCCCGGCCAACAGGGCGACGTTGAAACCCGAAATGGCAATGATATGGGCGGTGCCGGTGACCTGGTAGGCGTCATTGAGAGTGTCAGGCAGACCCCGATCATTACCCAGCAGGATTCCCATCAGCAGATCCGATTCGGGAGACGGCAGGATGGCGGTCAGGGTCTCCTCTGACCGTTCCCGCAACTGGTAGATGGCAACCAGGATGGGATTGCCCGCTTTCTCTTTCACCACCTCGACATGCGCATAGCTTATTAGGCTATGGATAGAACGGCGTGCCAGGTAATCGCGATATGAGAAGTCATGACCATCGGGTGGGGTTTGCAGTTTTCCGCGAACTTCGATGCGCTGACCAAAGTGGTATTCCTTCCCCGGCATGACCTGCAGCAATACCCGCCCTTTGGTGGTGCCGGGGTCGCGCTCATCAAGTTCCAGCGGGGTCAATTCTTCGACTTTCACCACCAGGCTGGTATGCATGTCACGAACATCGGGTGGCTGGGCGATCACGCCTACAAATTCAACCAGACCCTTGTTGTTGTACCAGGATACCTGGCTGGTAGAGGCAATGGGCTTGCTTGCCGAGAGCCGCCATGCGCCCAGCAGGAAAAAGACTGCCAGCACAATTGGCGGGATTCGGCTGACCAGCGGGCGATGGGTGAACAGGTTGGGGCCACGCCTCAAGACGAGCGGAACGAGCCATAAAACCAGGCTCATACCCAGCAGGATCAACCAGATTAAGGGACGGATGCTCAAAAGGTCCGCCGCCAGGATGCCCAGAAGACAGGTAACAGCGAACCAGAAGAAAGGCATGAACTTGGGCAGGTGGACTGAATGATCAACGGGTGGGGCGGCGGCAGGTGTTGGTGACGCGGGCTGGGTGGCCATATGAAAATTTTAGCATGCAAATAGAAAAATTGGAGATGTTCTTTCAGCAATAATTGTGATGACTTCGTCTATAATCCATCAAAGATGCGGAGGTCCTAATGTCAAAACACTTAAACTGGATTATTACCTGCCTTGTCTCCTTGGGAATACTTATCCTGCCTGCCTGTTCAACTCGAAAAGGAGATTTGGCCATCCTGAATGCCGAGTGGCGCTGGCAAAGCTGGCAGACCCCGCAGGATGTGCGACCAACCATGGTTTATAACCCTGACCAATACACCCTGACCTTATCGCCGGATAAGACCGTGGCGATCAAAGCGGATTGCAACTCGGCAGGCGGGGAATTCAAGCTTTCAGGTAGGATAATCACCTTCAGCAACCTGTTCATCACGGAAATGTACTGCAGCGATGCTTCCCTGGATACAACCTTTGTTCAAATGCTCAGCCGGGTAACAACCTATCGCATCGAGGATGGTTGGTTGGTCCTGACCCTGGATGATGGGCAGACAGTCATGCGTTTCTCGCAGTAGTTGCGAATAGAAAACAGGTTTGGAAAAAACCAGGTGTGGGGGAGTCGCTGGTTAAATGGCAGAGATGATCGCCTTTAAACGGGTCAATTGCTGCCTGATCTCATCCCGGTCCTCGCGGAAATACTCCAGGGTCAACCAGGCAGGTCTGACCTTTGTCAAAGCCCACTCCAGCAGGGCATAGTCTTCCTCCTGGAGGCTCTGGTGGGCATCATACAGCCTGCCATCCCGCTCCCGTACCCCCGAAACGTGCACCTGGACCACTTTTTCCAGCGGCAACAGGTTGACATAGTCCTCTACTGCCATGCCCAGCACCTGGGCGGCAATGCGGGCATGCGAGAGGTCGAGCAGCAGGTCGCACCCGGTCTCTTCCAGGATGCGATTGATCACCATGGGAT
>CAYSZB010000001.1:25287-60866 GCA_964435475.1 uncultured Anaerolineaceae bacterium
TCGAGCAGCAGGTCGCACCCGGTCTCTTCCAGGATGCGATTGATCACCATGGGATTGGTCTCCATGAGGTATTTTTTGGGGTGCAGCACAGCGATGTTTTCCAGAATAACCGGGAGGCTTTGGCTGGCTTTTAATCGCTTGACCTTCTTTATGTAGTTGCGCACCAGCATTTGCGTGGGCGGTTGTGGAAGGTAAACCTTTGCCTTCATCGCCAGCCAGGTGATCGCAAAAGGCAGGGGCACGAGGTGCACGGAGATGACCGGGGTCTGGGGGCATACCTCGAGATGACGGGCGAGTTTCTTTTGCAGAAACCATTCCAGTCCAGCCCGCCCGGCATGCAAATGAAAGGGAAAACCCGGCAGTTGTGCCTGTGCCTGGCGGATGCGCTCAACCGGCACCTTGTCCACCACCTCGATGGCGTCAAGCGGCACCACGCCTTTTTGCACCAGGTCAACCAGCGCGTGGGACAGGTTCATTGAGATTTGGATGGGGTGTGTGCTGCTCATGGGCTATTCTTCCTGCCAGTTATTATACAGGTCTTTTCATAGGAGACTAATCCCGGTTCCATTTTCAACAGCCTGGGATGTGGTTTGACATCATTGGGGGCGAAAGGTAAAATCAAGCCCACTTATGGATAAAGAACTGCTTGCCCTGCTCAACCCCCAACAACAAAAAGCGGTCGTCGCACCTGAAGGCGCGGTTCTGGTTTTGGCGGGTCCCGGCTCGGGCAAGACCCGCGTTCTAACCTACCGCATCGCCTACCTGGTCGGTGGGTTGAACATCCCCCCGCATAACATCCTGGCGGTGACCTTTACCAACAAAGCGGCGAAAGAAATGAGCGCACGGGTTGAGAAGATCATTGGCAGTCATGCCAGCGGGCTGTGGTTGGGCACTTTCCATGCCATCTGCGGGCGCATCCTGCGGCGTGAGGCTGACCTGCTGCCGGTTGATAAAAACTACGTCATTTTTGATGAAGATGACCAGCGTGCACTGATGAAGCAGGTCTTAAAAGAAGCCAATGTGGATGAGAAACTTTACCGGCCGAACTCCATCCTGGATGCCATCTCGCGTGCCAAGAATGACCTGACCAGGCCGGCGGATTATCCCATCCAGACCTTCCGCGATGAGAAGATCCGCGATTTTTACACCCGCTATCAGCAGCTGCTGGTCAAGAACAATGCCATGGACTTTGACGACATGTTGCTCTACACGGCAGACATTTTGGAACGCTTCCCGGTGATCCGCGACAAGTATGCCCACCGCTTTGAACATATCCTGGTCGATGAGTTCCAGGATACCAACCAGGCACAATACTATATCTTGTACCACCTGGCATCAAAACATCATAACCTGTACGTGGTCGGTGATGAAGACCAGTCGATCTACCGCTGGCGTGGTGCGGACTACCGCAACTTGAAACGCTTTGAGAAGGACTTCCCCGGTTATTTGAAGATCCTGCTGGAACAAAATTACCGCTCTACGCAGTCCATCCTGGATGCTGCCATGGCGGTGATCGATCAGAATGACAACCGCACCCGTAAAAAGCTCTTTACCGAAAAGAAAAAAGGGGAAAGGGTCGCCCTTTATGAGGCAATGGATGACCATGATGAGGCTGAATATGTCGTCAAAGCGATCTCCAGGGCGATGAACCTGGGCAAGTCCAAGCAAAGCGACTTTGCCATCATGTACCGTACCAACGCCCAGTCACGCCTGATGGAAGAGGAATTCCGGCGGGCGGGTATCAATTACCGCCTGGTGGGTGCCCAGCGCTTTTATGGACGGCGTGAGGTCAAAGATGCCATTGCCTACCTGAGACTGGTGCACAACCCGCGTGACCAGGTGAGCCTGGCACGGGTCATCAACGTGCCGCCGCGCGGCATTGGCGACAAAACGGTCGAAAAACTGACGCAGTATGCCGCCAGTGTGAATTTGACCAGCGGTGAGGTGCTTTTGGACCTTGCGCTGGGGGATAGATCTGCGCATTGGGTGCCGTTGGGCAGGGAAGGCTTGAAACTGGCAAATTTTGGCAGACTGTTGACAACCTGGCGGGCATTGGTTGAACAGGGCAACCTGGCGGACCTGTTTGACCGCATCCTCAAGGATGTAGACTACCAGGTTTACATCAATGACCGCAGCGAAGAGGGCTTTGACCGCTGGGAGAATGTCATGGAATTGCGCCTGGTGGTCATGGAATATGAAGACCAGGGGTTGGGTGAATTTCTTGAGTCCATGGCACTGGTGGCAGACCAGGACACCCTGCCCGAAGTGATGGACGCACCGACCATGATGACCCTGCATGCCGCCAAGGGACTTGAATTTGAGCAGGTGTTCATTGTCGGGCTGGATGAAATGTTATTGCCGCATGTACGCTCGCGCGATGATGTGGAGGCCATGGCAGAGGAAAGGCGGCTATTCTATGTGGGCATGACCCGTGCCAGGCAAAAACTGACCCTGGTCCGAGCACGCCGCCGGCGCAGCGCCTATGGCAGTTACGAAGAGACCCAACCGTCACGCTTTTTAGACGACCTGCCGGATGACCTGATCGAAGGTGGACGCCGAACCTATCGCAGCCGGCTCAGCAGCGCACCAACAGGACCTTCCAGGACGCCGCGCTGGGAAGTGCCTGCATTTCGCGTGCCGCTAAAGGATACAACCCCCAAAGAGACAAAGTATAAAAGCGGGATGCGCGTACGGCACCCGATCTATGGCAATGGCACCGTGCGTATCAGCCGCATCGAGTTGGGTGATGAGACGGTTGAGGTCAATTTTGACCGTGGTGTGCTGAAAGCCCTGGTGGCATCCCTGGCGAACCTGGAGATCCTGGGTTAGGCAGGTATTTGAGGTTGAGCCTGATTGGGGGTAATATTAAGTCTATAGGTATCCTGTGAAACGCTATTTGGCCTTACTTAGTTTGCTGGTGGTAAGCCTGGCATGCAGCCTGAGCGCCCCCACGCCTGTGGCCTGGTCCGGCACACCCACTGCCGCTGCCCGGCAAGCCACTTCCACCGCCTTCAGCCTGACCCGTGCGGCAGAACTGACCGCCATGCCCACCCTGCCTGGCGCTAAAACCCCAACCCCCCAAGCCCAAACCCCGACCGCCACGCCTGTGCTGACCCCGGATGGTCCATGGCTTGTTTTCCCGACGCATGACGGTGCCAGCCTGTTGGCTTATGACCTGGACATGGCGACCACAACGGAAATAGACCTGCCCCCGCTGGTTAATCTCAATGATCTGTCCGCAGGCTTATCACCGGATGGCAAAGTTCTACTGCTGCGTGCAGGGTCGGTTGAAAATTTAAATGAACTGGCACTCTACATGGTGACCGATCCCAACAACCCGGTCCAAAAGATCACCCCGTTGCTCTCGCTATACCTGCAGCGCCAGGTGATCAACCAGGTGGGCAAGCGCCCTGCCAGGGCGATGAAAGCGGTGTCTGAAGATGGCGGGATCGCCTGGTCAGGCAACAGCCAGCAGTATGTCTTTACAGCCGCGCTGGATTCAGACTCAAGTGACCTGTACCTGGGAGACCTGAACAGGAGCAACCTGGAAAGACTCACCGCCAGGTATACCCATGACCTTCACCCCACCTGGTCCATAATGAATAATTGGATGATTTTTGAGGAGTCGGATATAGACCGGGAGGATGGTACCTGGAACCTGACCGCTGTTTCGGCCTTTCGCATCCCCCGCTTTGATGAAACCCGTTTTCTTTACCTGCCGCCAGCCGCCAGTTCACAGGAATCGTTCATTGGCTGGGCAAATGCGGTCAGCCTCATCAGCTATAGTTGTGATCTGCAATCCTGCAGCAATCTCAGGCAGGCGGACCTTGAAAATGTGGCAGTTAAAACCATATACCAGGGACATTTCAAGGAAGCAGTGTACGGCAAAGATTCTGATGCCCTGGCAATGATCGTTGATGCATACTCAGCGAGCCTGGATGGCAAAAGTGCCGGTGTATACCTCATGGCCAGTGGCAGCAGCACCTTCAGCCAGGTTCTGGCAGGTGATTTAACGAACCTGCAGTGGAGTAGTGTGGGGAAGATGTTCCTGGTCAGCGGCAGGATGGGTGTGATGGGCATCAGGCCGGGCACCTCGAGCATCACCCTGGCAAAGGAAGACAATGCGGCATTTTCACCCAGTGGTTCCTGGCTGGTGGGATGGAGTTCGCAGGAGGAACATCCCGGCATCAGGCTCTATTCAGCCACCGGCAGCCTGCTGCAGACGATCAGCACTGAATCGGTCAGGCATGTGACCTGGCAGGCGGACTCGAAAGGGTTCTTTATGGCCACCGATTCGGGACTATACCAGGTTTTGTTCCCCGACCTGAAACCCCATTTGATCACGGATGACATTTACCTGGGTGATGATTTGCAAACGGTTTGGCTCAGGCCATGATCGGTGCGTGTTGTATAATCTAGACAGATCGAAAAGAGGTGAAATATGTCACTGGAATTTACCTGGTTTGGGCATGCCACATTAAGCTTAAAAACGGCCGGTTTTAACATTCTGGTCGACCCATGGTTCACGGATAACCCGGCAGTCAAGATTGAAACCAGCCAGGTTCCCGCTGATTACATCCTGGTGACCCATGGGCATGGCGACCACCTGGGCGATACCCTGGAGATCGCCAGGCACTGCAATGCTACAGTGATCAGCAATGCCGAGATCAGCGGTTGGCTGCGCAAGCAGGGCATTAAATCCCATGCCCAACACATTGGCGGAGGGTACCAACATCCATTTGGCTATCTAAAGCTGACCATGGCACTGCATGGTTCGGGGCTGCCGGATGGCAGTTATGGCGGCAACCCAACCGGGCTGCTGTTGACCACCAATGATGGGCTGAAGGTCTACATGGCAGGCGATACCGGCCTGTTTGGTGATATGCGCCTGATCGGTGAAGAAGGGATCGACCTGGCGGTGATCCCGATCGGCGATAATTACACCATGGGTCCGGCGGATGCCTTGCGGGCGGTCAAGCTGCTTACCCCCCGACTGGTCGTCCCGATCCACTACAACACCTTTGATCTGATCAAACAGGATCCTGTGGCGTGGGCTGAGCGGGTTAAAGCCGAAACGAGTGCGACACCGCTCGTTTTGAAGCCTGGCGAAAGTTACACACTCGCATAGCCCCCGGGGTTGATATGGCACCTGACAGCATAAACCAACTACCTGAAATTGATCCTTCCCGCGTTCCGCCCGGACAACTTTTAACCAAACGTTTTCCTGTTCTGCATTACGGGCAAGTCCCGCCATTTAACCCGTCACTATGGGATTTCAGGGTGTGGGGGGAGGTGGAAGAGATGCTGGTTTTGAGTTGGGACCAGTTCCTGGAACTGCCGCGGGTCAGCATACAGATGGACCTGCACTGTGTCACCACCTGGAGTAAACTGGATACCCTTTGGGAGGGGGTCAGGGTGCGTACGCTGGTTGAGCAGGGTCTAATAAAGATCAAACCAACAGCCCATTATGTCATTCAGCATGCCGCCTTTGGTTACACCGCCAACCTCCCCCTTGATATTGTCATGGCAGACAATTTCTTGCTGGCAACCCATTTTGATGGCAAATTGCTCACCCCGGAACATGGCGCACCCCTGCGCGGGGTGATCGGTGCCATTCCCGGCAGGACAGACCTGAAGGATGTCTACTTCTGGAAGGGTGCCAAATGGCTGCGCGGTTTGGAGTTCGCGGTGAACGACCGACCCGGTTTTTGGGAACGCGCCGGCTACCACAATGAAGGGGATGTCTGGAAAGAGCAGCGGGTGGCTTAGGTTTTAGCCTGAGTTTTTCCGCGAGCGCAGCATAAATATCCCCAGCCCGATCCCGCCCACCAGGAACAGACCACCTGCCACCCCAAGCAGCACGGAACGACCCCCACCCGCTGCAGCTTCTTCAGCCGGCAGGTTGGACGCCGTCTGTGCGCCAAAATCAATGGTAATGTCATCCCCGGGGTTCACCGTCAGGGCGAAATTGGTCGTGGTGGTGGCGTTATAGCCATCCGGGATGGCGACGCTGACATTGTATTCACCTTCCGGGACCTCTTCAAAACACAGAGGTTCTACTGTGTCATCCAGGTCGGGATTGCCCCCAGGTGTTGTGCCATCCAGGGAAATCGTGCCCAGGCGGTTGTTGATGTTCACCGCACCACCGGCAAGGAAAGACTCGTCTTCGGTGCGCATGCCGGTGCCATCCAGGTCATCAAACAGCACGATACAGACATTGCCAAAGCCCGGTGCCGGGGTGGGTAAGGGCGTGACTTCTGTTTCTACCGGTGCAACGGTGGTTTCTGTTTCCTGGGGCGGTTCAACAATGCCCAGCACCAGTTTGTCTCCCGGGTAGATGGTACAGGCTTCATCCAGGCTGTTCAACGAGATGATCGTTGCAATATCCACCCCGGTCAGCAGGAAAATGCGTGTGCAGTTGTCACCTTCCTGGACGGTGTACAGGATCCGACCATCTGCGCCGGGGGTGGGGGTTTGATAGGTGGACTGGGCATTGGCAGAATATGCAGTTATTCCAGGAAAAAGCATATATCCCACGACCAGCAGGATCGCCAGGCTTAAAATGCTCCACAGAGCGAAAATTCGTTTATTCATGATATTCCTCTTTTTTGGTTCAATTCATCAATTCCTGATAATTCCAAGCAGGCAAATAAAAGAGTCAAACCTCATTTTAGCAGGTTTTTTTCGAATTCGTCATACCTTTTCTAACTATTCCGGTTTGTTGTTCAACACATTTATTACCTTTATAATTGATTCATGCAATTGGGACGCTTGACATTTGCTTTAAGATCAGTACTGTTGATAATTTCCTTTTTTTTGCTGACCGCTTGCATGCAGCCGGTTGTCCAGGATGTGCCTACCCCGCAGATAACTGAGATGCCAAAAACTGAGGAACCGACACCGACCATTAATTGGTTTCCAGCAACCGCCACACCCACCGCGCTGCAAACCATTCAGCCAACACCGACCAGCGTGGCTTTTAATCCGCAGCAATACCTGGGTTCCAATCTCATCGAGGATGATTTTTCTGATACGGCCAGGTGGGAGATCGGCAAAACGGCCTCCGGGAACGTGGTTTACGGGGATGGGCGGCTTTCCTTGGCTGTTGCTGGTAATAAAAGCAGCCTAACCAGCCTCAGTCCGTATACCCTTCCGGCGGATTTTTATCTTGAAATGACCGCTAATGTTTCGCTGTGCCAGTATGGCGACCAGTATGGCATCCTTTTCTGGTATCTTTCCAGCGGGGATACCTACCGCCTGTCGCTGACCTGTGACGGGCGCCTGCGGCTGGAACTGGTCTCAGGCTACAGCGGGGCAGTTCTTCAGGATTGGACCTATGCCCGGAAGATGATCCCCGGTGCACCAGCCGAGCAAAAAATCGGCTTGTGGGCGAAAGTCGGCGAGATCCGGGTCTTTGTCAACGGCGCCGAGCAATTTAAGCTAAAAACGAGCCGGGATCGTACGGGTGGTTTGGGCGTTTTTGCCCGCGCTGCGGGTGAGACCGCTATGACAGTCAGTTTTTCTGACCTTGCAGTCTACCAAATTGAGAATGAGCCATAAAACCTGTCATGAAACGGATATAATCACCTAAGACGAACAATGACAGGCGGAAGAGGAGAGAATTGGCACATGTCTGAACCGATCAAGATCATCATCCCCATGGCAGGTTATGGCTCACGGATGAGACCACACACCTGGAGCAAGCCCAAACCTCTCATTCCCCTGGCCGGAAAGCGTGTTTTGGACCATCT
Source organism: uncultured Anaerolineaceae bacterium (assembly GCA_964435475.1). GTDB lineage: Bacteria > Chloroflexota > Anaerolineae > Anaerolineales > Anaerolineaceae > CAYSZB01. The sequence continues at coordinate 33,039 of CAYSZB010000001.1, forward strand.
GTTGGCTATGTTCAACACCCTGCCGGAGGTTGAACAGGCACACTTTGTGTTTATCCTGAGTCCCAACCAGGGTGACCTGATCCAGAAGTATATGGCAAAGCGCTATCCGCATTGCAAGGTGGATTATGTGATCCAGCAGGAAATGCGCGGTCAATCCGATGCCCTCTCGCAGGCACGCGCTTACCTCAAGGGGCGCATGATCATGGTTTTTTCCGATACACTGATCGAAAGTTCACTGGAGTTCATGGCAAATGACCGATCAGAGGCGATCGCCTGGGTCAAGGCGGTGCCCGACCCACGCCGCTTTGGGGTGGCGGAGGTAAATGCCGGGCGCTGGGTGACACGCCTGATCGAAAAACCAAAGGAGGTTGATAATAATTTGGCAGTAGTCGGCTTTTATTATTTCAAAGAGGCCGAAAAACTGCTGACCGCGATCGAAGAACAGATCAGGCGCAATGAAGCGCTCAAGGGCGAATTCTATCTCACCGGGGCGATCAACATCCTGCTTGAAATGGGGGTTAAAATGCGCATTGAGAACGTGAACCACTGGTTGGATGCCGGCACACCGGATGCCCTGTTGGAAACCAACCGCTTCTTCCTGGAGCATGGCAGGCAAAGTGAGGTGCGTGAGAATGACATGGAAGATGTGATCATTCGCCCGCCGGTTTCCATCCATCCCTCAGCGCGCATCAGTGTTTCGACCATTGGACCGCATGTGTCGGTGGGCGAGGGTACCATCATTGAAGGCAGCGAGATCCGGGATACGATCATTGGCGATAACAACCACATTACCGACAGCCATCTGAGCGCCTCCATTATCGGTGACATGGTGGAGATCAGCGGTTTGAGCGGGAAGTTCAACCTGGGGGATAATTCCACGGCAGTCCAATGAATGATATTGTCCATTGCCATGCTGGCGCTGCATACCCCGAACACCCCACAGAGATCTTTTGGGAGCACGTATGGTTAAAGGTTGAGCGGGTGATCGAACAGGAACTCAACCCCGGGCAGTATCGCTTCATTGTCCAGGTTGAAGACCGGAGGAATTTTGAACTAATCTATGTGATAGACGAAAACGATTGGTTTGTTGGTCTCTACCCCACTTGCATCGATGTGGGTAGGCCAAATAAAAATTAATAGGAGAGTGTATGGAAAAAAGATATTTGGGTGAGCGTGTTGCAGGATTGAAGCCTTCCGGGATACGGAAATTCTTCGATATTGCTGCCACAATGGATGATGTCATCTCGTTGGGCATTGGAGAACCGGATTTTGCCACACCACAGCCGATCATCGAGGCAGGAATTGCTTCGCTGCAGAAAGGCGAGACGCATTACACATCGAACCACGGCTTGATGGACCTGCGCAGGGCGACATCGGACAAGCTGCTAAATCTCTACCAGGTCCCCTATAACCCCTCCAAAGAGATCGTTATGACCGTGGGGGTTTCAGAAGCGCTTTACCTGACCTTCACCGCGCTGCTCAACCCGGGCGATGAGGTGATCATCCCAACGCCGTGTTTTGTGTCTTACCAGGCGGAGGTCACCCTGGCAGGCGGCAAGGTGGTTGAGGTGCCGACCAACATGGAAAATAACTTTGAACCAGAGCCGGCGTTGATCGAAAAAGCGATCACCCCCAATACCAAAGCCATCCTGCTTGGCTATCCCAACAATCCCACCGGGGCGGTTGCCAGCCGCGAGACCCTTTTAAAGATCGCTGACCTGGCTGAAAAACATGACCTGATCGTTGTGTCGGATGAGATCTATGACCGCCTGGTCTATGGCACACAACATGTCTGCTTTGCTTCGCTGCCCGGGATGCAGAAGCGGACCATTTTGTTGGGTGGGTTCTCAAAGTCATATGCCATGACCGGCTGGCGCATTGGTTTTGCCGCCGGACCTGAGGAGATGATCGGCGGGTTGGTGCGGGTGCATCAATACACCGTGATGTCTGCACCGACGATATCGCAGTTTGCCGCCCTCGAGGCATTGAAGGTCGGCGAACCTTATGTGCAGGAAATGGTTGCCGAGTATGACCGCCGAAGAAGGTTGATCGTGGATGGCTTAAATGCGATCGGCTTGCCCACCTTTGAACCCAGGGGAGCTTTCTATGCCTTCCCGAGCGTGCATAACACCGGGATGAATGATGAGGAGTTCTCAGAGAAGCTGTTGATGGAAGAACATGTGGCGGTCGTCCCGGGCAGGTCGTTTGGTGACAGCGGTATGGGTTTTGTGCGCTGTTCGTACGCCACGGCATACGAAAAGATCGAAAAAGCGTTGGAAAGAATGCAAAACTTCTTAAAAAGGCACGCGTGAGCGTTAAAATTTTACGGATCATAAAAGTGGGCCGATTTTATGGCCCACTTTGATTAACTCCTTATAAAATTATCGTCATAAAATGTAAGTGATTAAAATTTTCAACTCACTTGCAAATAATTGTCAACTTTCGCACTCATTATTGGGCAGCTAGAATATGCTTTGCCCATTCGATGACCCGCTCAATTTCACCATCCTTGAGGGGACCTTCGGAATCCTTGACCAGAAACCACTCGGGGGGTACAAGCAGTCTGGCACCTTTACTTTGCAATCCCTTGCCCATCTTTTCGGCTGCATAACCGAAGATCTTGACCATGAAGGTCAGGAACCTGGAGTTGACATCTGCCATTGAGAGACGGGTGTCAAAGACTGCCGCCTTTACGTCTTTCAATGAGTCGGCGGACAGGGTCTTTAACCAGGCTTTGATATCCGGCGAAGCGCTGAAGGCACGCGTGGGCGAGCCCAATACCAGCAGCTCAACCTCGTGCAGTTGCTCTGCGGCCATGTTTTGAACTTTTACTGTCTCACATGCCAGTGCTCCGGCAAGTGTTTCAGCGATCTTTTGTGTGTTTCCATAAAAAGAGTCATAAACGATCAATGTTTTCATTTTTAAATGCTCCAGTACTTGGTAAAACGAAGGCCTGCTTAAATATCCAGGTCGCGCGTCTTTTTCTCAAGTCGCCTGAGAAGGATAAAGTTTATCACAGCTATGACTGCAAAGACGAGAAAGAGCAGCAGATATGCGATTCTCCAGTTTTCCGGGCCAGTGATCATGGTGTACTCAGACATGCCGCCAATACCCGAAAGCAGGGTCAGCGGCATGAAAATGGTGGTTATGAGAGTCAGGCGGCGAACGATGGCATTGGTCTGGTTGGCTGCCCTGGACATCTGGTTGTTGAGCATCGAAAGGTACATTTCCATCAGGCTGGTCACCAGGTCGCGGGAGTTTTCTGTCAACTCATAAAATTTAGTGAGATGGTCATGGATATCGCGGTAAAAGTAGATCGCCTGGTCCGGGATGTAAGGACTGTCTTTGCGGGTGATCTTGCCCAGGATTTCACGTTCATGGAAAAGACTTTTACGGATGGTCAACAGGTCTTTACGTGATTTCAACAGGAGGGCGGGTTTGAAGTCTGCCAGTTCAGTAAGAATGGTTTCTTCATACTTGTCCAGCTCATCCTCGATCGCATCCAGCGCCAGGAATTTTTGGTCGACGATCTTATCCATGATCAAGTGCAGGAGGAAAGCCGGGCCTTGTTGCACCAGGTTGGCACTGGCCTCGACCTTTTTGAGTACATTGTTGATGAGCGGCTGACCTTTAGAATCATTTCTGCTGACTGTCACCAGGAACCGCTCACCCAGGAACGCGTCCACCTCGTAGACTAAAACCTCTTCAGGGGTGTACTCAAAGGCATTGAATATCAGGAAGGTGTGGTTGCCATATTCATCCACCTTGGGCAGCTGGTTCTCATCCAGGCAGTCTTCTATTGCCAGGGGATGCAAACCCAGAAGATCGATCAGCGGGGTGAGATCTTCTTTGGTGGGCTGGCAGTGATCGATCCAGATATAGCCGGTGGCAAGGTCTGATGACATTGCTTCTGATAATGACGCCAGCGTTAGAATCTTGCCGATCTCTGAGATGTAGTAAAAATGGGTTTCAGGCATTTACTTTAACCATCCTTCGTTAGAGGAGGGTTCGGGTGTGATGGTATGTGTGCCGCCCTCGCGCAGTGCCTTCAAGGCAACAAAACTGGCTCTGGTGGTGGCGATCACCTGGTCGTAGGGGATCGGCGGCTGACCGTGCACGCGCAGTGCTTCAATAAATTCTGCCCAGCATGCCTGGTGTCCTTTATCCTGCTTGAACAGCGATTTATGTGTCTTTAAATGAGCCTTGTTCGCCATTTCCAGGCTGCGGAAGTCGTTGAGCACCGCCACCCGGCCCCCACAGAAGACTTCCACCCGTTCCTTGGGATAGGCCTTATCGCCATTGGCAAGATAGGTGATCGTGCCGATGGAGCCATCGGCATACTTCAAGGTCAGGATCACATTGTCCTGGTTGTACCTGCCGTTATCGGGCAGTCCATCCGCGCTCACCGATAGCGGGTTTTGACCCACCAGGAAGGTCAAAAAGTCAATGAAGTGGCAGCCTTCGCCAATGATGCGACCGCCACCCTGCGCCGGGTCCTGCGTCCAATGGTCGAGTGGCAAATAGCCGGCGTTGACCCGGTAATGGACCACCATGGGTTCGCTGCGACCATCCAGGAAGGATTTCACCTCTTTAGCCAGGGGGGCAAAACGGCGGTTGAAACCGACCGTCATCATGGGCGTCTCTTCCTTGCCCAGGACCGGGATGAGTGTGTTTAGCTGTTCCTCGTTGATTGCCAGGGGCTTCTCGCAAAAGACATGTTTTTTGGCTTCCAGGGCTTTCAGGATCTGTTCGGCATGCAGGTGATGGCGGGTGAGGATCGCCACCAGGTTGATCGCCGGGTCGGAAAAGATCGTTTCCGGGTCGGAGGCTGAAAAGCCAAAACCAAAGCGTTTTGCGGCATGGTTGGCGCTCACACCGGTTGCGGAAACAATACCCAGCGGGGCGATCCCGCCCACCTTTTTCACGGCAGGGAGGAAAGTGGAACGGGCATAGTTGCCGGCGCCCAGTACCCCCAGGGCGATGATCTCACCGGGGCGCAGGCGCACGACCGGGGCTTCCAGGTTGGGAACACGCGGCTGTGGCTGGGAGGGACTTTCGGGGTAGGTCAGGACAACCCCCAGGAAAGGCTCGGGAATTTTGGCGGTCAGCATGCCGTAGGCTTTAGCCGCATCTTCGATCGGGAAGCGATGGGTGATCAGCGGAGAGATGTCGATCTTTTTGGCTGCCAGCAGGTCGATGAAGGCCTCCATGTTGCGCTGTTCTGTCCAGCGCACGTAGGCAATGGGGTAATCAACGCCCTTTTCTTCATAATCCACGTCATAGCGGCCTGGCCCGTAGGAACGGGACACCACCAGGTCGAGTTCTTTTTGATAGTACTGCTTGCGGGGGATATTGAGCCCCACCGCACCCACTGCTACAACTTTCGCCCTGTCGCGGGCGATCTCGCCGGCCAGGATCACCGGGTCATCTGAGGTGGTGTCTGCGCAGATGATCACCGCATCCACACCCCGCCCGGAACTGAATGCCTGGGCGGCTTCTTCTGCGTTCCTGCGCAGGGCGGCTGTGGCACCCATCTGTGCGGCGAGGGCAATGCGGGCGGGATCCAGGTCGATCCCCAAAACGAAGCAGCCCGCTGCCTGGGCAATGGCGGTGGTAAGCAGGCCCAACAAGCCCAGGCCGATCACCGCAAGGCGTTCGCCAACCTGCGGTTGTGCCAGGCGGAAACCCTGCATGGCGACCGCACCCAATGTGGCGAAGGCCGCGCTTTCAAAATCGACTGAATCAGGTAATTTGACTAGCAGGTTCTGCGGAACAGAGACATACTCGGCATGCACGGCATGTCCGCCGCCCCCGCATGCCACCCGGTCACCTACCCTGAAACCCACCAGGTCGGGTCCAACCTCGCTGATCGTACCGGCGCATGAGTAACCCAATGCCATGGGTTCATCCAGGCGGTTCAGTGCCGCTTCAATGGTTGTGGCAATGCCTTCCCGTTTGGCTTTATCGACCACCTGGCGCACCAGGTCGGGTCGAGAGTGGGCTTTGCCCAGCATGGACTGCCTGGCAAACTCCACCACCATGCGTTCTGTGCCAACCGAAACAAGCGAGGCGGCATTGCGCACAATGGCCGAATTGGTCGACACTTGCGGCGCGGGTATATCCACGACCCGTGTTTCTCCTGATTTCATGTCTTGCAGCAGTTGTTTCATATCATTTCCGTGAATTTAAGATATTCTTACCTGGATAGTTGCAATTCTTGTGCAGATTATAGTCCAATTTTCACCAGCCTGGTCCAAATGACAGCCACCCTGAAAGTGTACTATAATAACTTGCAGAAAAAATCTACCCTTGTGAGGTCGCTTATTTGATCGCCAACCGGCATACCCAAGTCTACGATTCAACCAAACGGCCTGCCCCTGCCATCGAAGAGATCCGCCAGGTGTTTCGCTACCGCTACCTGATCGGGCAATTGTTGCGGCGGGATATTTTGACCCGCTACAAACGCTCGGCGCTTGGTGTGGCATGGACGATGATCAACCCTCTTGGCACCATGCTCATCCTGGCGGTTGTGTTCTCGCAAGTCTTCAAGATGGAAGGCTATGCCTCTTTCATCTTGACCGGCTTAATGGCGTGGAATTTCTTTGCCCAGGCATCCAACGCTGCCATCATTAACCTGGTGTGGGGCGGGGGGCTTATCAAGCGCATTTACATCCCCCGTACCTCCTTTGCCATTGCGGCTGTGGGCACCGGGCTGGTTAACCTGGCCCTAGCGCTGATCCCCTTGATCGTCGTGGTGGTGATCAATGGTCTCAAGATCACCTGGGCGATCGTATTCCTGCCCGTGCCCATCCTCCTGCTGGCGATGTTCACCCTGGGTGTGGGACTGTTCCTGTCCTCCTTTGCAGTGTACTTCCCGGATGTGGCTGAAATGTACCAGATTGTCCTGACTGCCTGGATGTACCTGACTCCGATCATTTACCCGGTCGACCGGCTGCCGGAACTGGCGCAAAAGATCATCCCCTTCGTCAACCCGATGTACTGGCTGGTTGAATTGTTCCGTATGCCGATCTATGCCGGCAAGATCCCGCCCTGGTCGATGATCTGGCCAATTTCATTACTCTGCATCGTTGTCCTGGTGTTTGGCTGGTGGTTCTTCTGCCGGCGGGCGGATGAAATGGCATACAGGATATAAGGTGGGGTGACGATGACCGAGTATTTCATTCAACAGCCTCCCCAGATATCCCTGCAGGACATCGTGGTCAGTTACAAAGCACCGACCGAACGCTTTGCTACTTTTAAAGAGTATGCCATCCGCGTGGTGCAGGGAAAAATACGCCAGGCGGAGTTCCTGGCGGTCAACCACATCAACCTGGATATCTACCGCGGCGAGGTGTTTGGCGTTATCGGGCAGAACGGCGCCGGTAAAAGCACCCTTTTGAAAGTGGTGGCCCGCGTTTTGCCGCCCACCGAAGGGCGCGTGGTGATCCATGGCTGGATTGCACCGCTTTTGGAACTGGGAGCTGGTTTTCACCCTGAACTGACCGGCAGGGAGAACATTTTCCTGAATGGTGCCATTTTGGGCTTCAGCCGCAAGGAGATCGAGGGCTACTTCCAGGAAGTGGTGGATTTTTCCGAATTGGGTGAATTTATTGAGGCGCCCATCCGCACTTATTCGTCGGGCATGCTTGGCAGGCTGGGTTTTGCAGCCGCGACTGTGCAGCGCCCGGATATTCTCCTGGTGGACGAGGTGCTGAGCGTGGGCGATGAAGCTTTCCAGGAAAAGTGTTTCAAGCGCATTGACTCCTTCCGTGGTCAGGGTACCACCATCCTGATGGTCACCCATGCCATGGCCCAGGTCTCGGAAATGTGCCAGAGGGCCGCCTGGTTGGATCATGGCAACCTGATGTTCGTGGGCAAACCCGTGGACGTGATCAGTGCCTACCGGGCAAGTTTTGACTGGCATGAGAAGTAAAATGAGAGCAGATGGCAAGGAATTAATAAGATGAAAATGATACCGACCAGGATCAAGGATGTCATGCTGATCGAACCACAGGTGTTTGGTGACCCGCGCGGGTTTTTCATGGAAACCTATCACCAGCAGAAATTCAGCCAGGTTGGCTTGACGGAAAACTTCGTCCAGGATAACCATTCCGGTTCAGTCCAGGGCACGTTGCGCGGGTTGCACTACCAGGTGCGCCAGCAGCAGGGCAAGTTGATCCGCGTGGCGGTTGGCGAGATCTTTGATGTTGCAGTCGATATTCGCCGCTCTTCGCCAACCTTCGGGCAGTGGGTGGGGGAGCGCCTTTCAGCGCAGAACAGGTGCCAGTTATGGGTGCCTCAGGGTTTTGCCCATGGCTTTTACGTGTTGAGTGAGTGGGCAGAGGTCTTATACAAGGCGAGCGATTTTTATGCCCCCGAGTGGGAAAGGACCATCCGCTGGAATGACCCAAAGATCGGCATTGAGTGGCCTTTGCTGGATGGCGTTGAGCTTAAATTGAGTGAAAAAGACCGCCAGGCTGCCCTTTTACAGGATGCAGATCTGGCAGACCAGGAAGAGGGAGAGAATTTATGAAAAATGTGCTGGTAACCGGTGGGGCGGGGTTTATCGGGTCGAATTTCATCCATTATTTATTGAATGCTGATCCAGAGGTGCGCATTGTCAACCTGGATGCCCTGACCTATGCCGGCAGCCTGGAAAACTTGCGCGATCTGCCCGACCCACAACGCCATTTCTTCATTCAGGGCAGCATTGTGGATCGAAAACTGGTCGACCAGGTCTTTGAGCAGTATAGCATTGACACGGTCGTCCATTTTGCAGCGGAGTCACATGTTGACCGCTCCATTTTGGACCCCGGGGTGTTTGTTGAGACCAATGTGGTGGGCACCTTCACCCTGTTGGAGTCCGCCCGCAAAGCCTGGCTGGTGGAGAAACGCCTGCCGATCGAGGCTGTGCGCTTTCATCATGTCTCCACCGACGAAGTTTTTGGCACGCTTGAGAGAACTGCCCCGCCATTTGAAGAAAAGACACCTTATGCCCCGCGTTCCCCTTATGCTGCCGCCAAGGCGTCCAGCGACCATTTCGTGCGTGCCTATCACACGACCTATGGCTTGCCGATCAGCATCACCAACTGCTCGAACAACTACGGTCCGCGCCAATTCCCGGAGAAGCTGATCCCCCTGATGATCCTCAACGCCGCCAGCGGCAGGAAACTGCCGGTGTATGGCGATGGCATGCAGGTGCGTGACTGGTTGTATGTCGAAGACCACTGCAAGGCCATTCACCGCGTGATCCTGGAAGGACGCGTGGGCGAGACCTACTGCGTGGGTGGCGACAACCAGCCGCCCAATATCGAGGTGGTCAAGACCATCTGCCGCATCATGGACGAGCTGCAGCCTGCCTCACCCTTCAAACCCCACGAACAGTTGATCAACTATGTCACCGACCGCCCGGGTCATGACCGCCGTTATGACATCAATACCGAAAAGATCAGCGCAGAGTTGGGCTGGGAACCGGGTCTGTCCTTTGAGCAGGGCATGCTGAAGACCGTGCAGTGGTACCTGGACAACCCCCAGTGGGTCCAGGCGATCATGCAGCAGTCTGACTACAACACCTGGGTCCAGCGCAACTATACGGAAAGGAAGGGATAATAATTATGAAAGGTATCATCCTGGCTGGAGGGAAAGGCACCCGCCTTTACCCACTGACAATGTCGGTCAGCAAGCAGTTATTACCGGTCTATGACAAACCGATGATCTATTATCCCCTGTCCATGCTGATGCTGGCGGGGATCCGCGAGATCCTGGTGATCACCACACCAGAAGATCAAGCCCAATACCAGCGACTTCTGGCGGATGGCAGCCAGTGGGGGCTGTCATTCCAGTTTGCCATACAAAAAGAACCGCGCGGCCTGGCGGATGCTTTCATAGTGGGTAAGGACTTTTTAGCGGGCGAAGGTGCCTGCCTGATCCTGGGTGACAATATCTTTTTTGGCCACGGTTTGCCTGAATTGCTGCGCAGGGGGGCGGAGATCCAGGAAGGCGCAATGGTCTTTGCCTACCCGGTGCGGGACCCTGAGCGCTATGGCGTGGTGGAGGTCGATGAACACGGTAATGCGCTTAGCCTCGAAGAAAAACCGGTCGACCCGCGCTCCAAACTGGCGGTTCCGGGCATCTACTTCTATGACAGGCGCGTGGTTGAACTGGCCGAAAACCTGGAGCCCTCCCCGCGCGGCGAGATCGAGATCACAGACCTGAACAAGATCTACATGCACGAAGGCAAGCTCAGGGTACAGGTCTTGGGACGCGGTATAGCCTGGTTGGATGCCGGTACGCACGAGTCCCTGCTGCAGGCCGCCAACTTTGTGCAGGCGGTTGAGGATCGACAGGGCATGATGATCTCCTGCGTCGAAGAGATCGCCTACCATAAAGGCTACATCGATGCCCAGCAGTTGTTCAAACTAGCCAACAGCATGGCGCCTAACAGCTATGGGCAGTACCTGTTTGACGTACTGCACGGAGATAAATGAAGATCCTGCTTTTTGCTAAAAACGGACAGTTGGGCTGGGAATTGCAGCGCACCCTGGCGCCGCTGGGCGAGGTGCTGGCGCTGGATTTTCCAGAGGTGGATTTCACCAATCCTTCCAGCCTCAGGCAGGTCGTTCGAGATGCCAAACCCGATCTCATAATTAACCCGGCCGCCTACACCGCAGTGGATAAGGCTGAAAGCGAACTTGATAAAGCGCACCTCGTAAATTGTGCAGCGGTTGAAGTGCTTGCCGCAGAATCAAAAGCGCTGGGCATCCCCATGGTGCATTACTCCACGGATTTTGTCTTCGACGGCACCAAGGGCACCCCTTATGTAGAAGAAGACCAACCCAACCCGCTCAGCGTTTATGGCAATACCAAGCTGGCGGGTGACCAGGCTGTTTTAGCCAGCGGGGCACCCAGCATCATCCTGCGCACCAGTTGGGTCTACAGCATGCGCCAGGGCGGCTTTGTCACCAAGGTCCTGAACTGGGCAAGACAGCAGGAAACATTGCGCATTGTCGATGACCAGGTCAGTGGTCCGACCTCGGCGCGCATGCTGGCGGAAGCCACCGCCTTGATGATCGCCCGCGGTGGGTTGGACCTGCTGGAGTTTTTTGGAAAGTATGCTGGTTTGTACAACCTGGCGGGCAGCGGCGAGTGCAGTCGCTATGAGTGGGCGAATGCAATCATTGCGTTGGATCCTGATAAAGAAGAACAGAAGGTTAAAGAGATCTTGCGTGCTGGTTCGAGCGAGTTCCCCAGCCCGGCAACCCGCCCGGCGCATTCGACCCTCGATTGTGGTAAATTTGAGAAAACATTTGGGTTAAAACTGCCGGAATGGCAGTTGGCGCTCAAGATGATGATGGAGAACAATTGATGGACCAGGATTACCGCAAGGCATTTGACGCGTATTATTATGCCCATGACTGTGGCGCGCCATATGTACGCAACGAGCAGTGGTTGAATTTCTTTGGAGGGGTTGCCGAACGCATTGTCAAAGAGATCAACCCTAAAACCGTGCTGGATGCCGGCTGCGCCATGGGTTTCCTGGTTGAAGGCTTGCGCAACCGCGGGGTGGAAGCCTGGGGGGTGGACGTTTCGGAGTATGCCATCGGGCAGGTGCATGAAAGTGTGCGGCCATATTGCCGGGTGGGTTCGATCACTGAGCCATTTGAACGAAAGTATGACCTGGTCACCTGTATTGAGGTTTTTGAACACATGCCGGCAGCGGAAGCTGAAAAAGCCGCCGAAAACCTGTGCCGGCATACGGATGATATCCTGTTCTCATCCACACCCTTTGATTACAAGGAAGTCACCCATATTAATGTGCATCCACCTGAATACTGGGCGGCGATGTTTGCGCGGCAGGGCTTCTTCCGTGACTTTGAGTTTGACGCTTCTTTCCTGACCCCCTGGTCGGTGCGTTACACCCGCAAGCCGTTTGAACAAGGGCATTTTATCAGCGAATATGAGCGCCGTTTCTTCCTTCTCTGGAAGGAGAACTGCGATATGCGAGCGCTGGTTCAGCAGCAGCAGGGAACGGTCGCCAGGCTGGAGGAGCAGGTCCAGGAACAGCAAGCCGAGGTCACCGGGGTCAAAGCACAACTGCAGGAGATCCGCGACAGCCGGGCATGGAGGTTCATGTCCAGCCTGCAAAAGATCCGCCTGTTCTTTATTCCCCGCGGGAGTAAGGCAGAGCAGGTGCTGATGAAAAAGGATAAAGAATAAACCCGAAGTGATTGCTCGGTGGAATTAAAAAACTGAAAAAGTATGGGTAAAGAAATTCAGACAGGTGCAAACGGAATGTATAAAGTGGCAGCTCCTCATTTCCTGACAAAGGAAGGGGGTTCTGTCTCTCAACCACTGCGCCAGCATGCGACAGCGCTTATTTGCCATTTGCACTACCCGGAACTGCTGGACGAGCTGGTTGGGGCTCTCGCGCCTTTGGATGGTGACTTTGACCTCTATCTATCCATTCCCAAAGCTGCAAGCGGGTTTGTTCCTGAAATTTTCACCCGCTTCCCTGGTGCTTTTATCCTGCCTATGGAGAACATTGGGCGGGATATCAACCCTTTCCTTGTCATACTGAAAGCCATCCTGTCCCTGGGATATGAGAGCCTGCTCAAGATTCACACCAAGCGCTCTCCGCACCGTGCGGATGGGGATGCGTGGCGGCAGGATATGTATGCCAGGTTGCTGGGAAACCGCGAGAACGTGCTGAAGATCCTGCAGCGCCTTGCGGCAGATCCACATGTGGGGATCATCGCGCCCAAAGGTCACGTGGTCAGTTACCGCGCCTATTGTGGCGCCAGCCGCGACCGGGTGCTGGCAATTGCCCGGTCTGCCGGCGTATCCTATGCAGAACAGCATGATTTCTCTTTTGTAGCCGGCACCATGTTTTGGGCAAAACCACTTGCCCTGGAAAGCCTGACCCGCATTCCTGACGAACAACTGCAGTATGAAGACGAAGTGATCGCTGCGGATGGGGCACTGGTGCATGCCCTGGAGCGCTTTATGGGGTTGGCGGTGCATAAAGAAGGTTTGGAGATCCTTGAAACCGATGGACAGGGTGAAATCTCCCAGGCGGATCTGACCCAGGCTTACCCCTACACGCCACCATCCAAGCAACTGAAATTGGCGGACATCCATAAAGTGATCTTCTTCCCACTTTATGACGAACGCTTTGCCATCGAGCACCTGCGGGTCACTGCACCCTACCACCAGGCGGGCATCGAGGTCCTGCAAGGTATGGTCGATGGTGAACCACAATATGAACTTATCCCCGGTTCTGATGCGGTGATCATCCAGCGCGAATTTCCGCGCAACCTGCCAATGTATGAGCATATCTACCAGGTCGCCAACGACCATTACATCCCAATCATTTATGACCTGGACGACCTCCTGTTCAACCTGCCTGAAACCCACCCCGAACGCCAGGCGATGGATTACACCGCTGCCTTATTACCCATGCTGAGTGCCTTGATGCAAGCCGACCTGGTGACCGTGTCGACGGGTAAATTAAAAGAGACTCTGCTTGACTTCAACGAAAACATCCAGGTTCTGCCCAATTACCTGGATGATAATTTGTGGCATTTTAGGAAGTCCCATAAACCTGGCGCTGATGACAAACCTGTCGTTATTGGCTACATGGGCAGTGCGTCACATTCACCCGACCTGGAGATGATCGCACCTGTACTGCTTGAATTGCTGGAAAAATATGGGGAGAGGCTGCAGTTTCATGTTTGGGGAACTGAATTGCCAGAAACTCTGCGCGATCAACCCCGGATTTCATGGACTCCTGCACCCACCAATAATTATCGCGAATTTGCAGCATATTTTCAGCAGCAACAAGCCGACATTTTTGTTGCCCCACTGGCCGATAACCTGTTCAACCGCTGCAAAAGCGGCTTGAAGTATTTGGAATACAGCGCATTGGGTACTCCCGGTGTCTATAGCAACCTGGACGGGTACGCGGGACTGATCACCGACGGTGAAGATGGTTTCCTGGCAGAGTCACCCGCGGAGTGGAAAGAGAACCTGGTGCGCCTGATCGAGGAACCAGCGCTGCGGGAGCAGATGGGAGCAAAAGCCCGGCATACGGTTGAGGCAGGATGGCTTTTATCGAAGAATATTGCCTCCTGGAAAGATATCTTCAAGGTTAAAGAGCCCGGGTTTAATAATCAGCGCCAGGCGAAAATGAACTCATCCAGCCTGCTCCATGCCATATCCGGGCAGCTTTTCTGGATGCAAGCTGCCAGGAATGAATTGCTCACAGAACTCAACCGGCGCAATGGTGAATTGCAAGGTGCTCTAAGCGCCAGCCAGGCTGCCTGGGCAAGTGAACACAGCCTGTTGGAAGTTGAACGCGCAGCTTTGGTAAAAGAACACAAGCAATTGGGGACAATTCGTGAGACCCTGGCAAAACTGGAAGCGAGTTACCAGGCAAAAGAAAAGGAACGCCAGTCTCTTCTTGAACGATCAAGATTGCAGGAAGAACAGATCAATGCATTACAAACCCAGGTGGACACCGCTGAAGCCAAAATTCACCAGTTGGAAGGCGAAAAGTGGCAGATGTCAGAGACGATCAATGAACTTGGGGGACAACTGCAGGAGAAAGAAACCGAGCGTCAGCGCCTTGCCGGGTTGGTCGATGAAAAAGTGCAGCAGAACCAGGGGCTGGCGGCGGAATTGAGCGCCAGGGTCAGCGAACTGGAAGGAATAAAGGCCAGCAGGTCGTGGAAGTTTGTATTGTTCTTAAAGAAGATCAGGTCAAAGATCGTGCCTGAAGGGGGTTGGCTATCAAAAAAACTCCATGCAGCAAAATCGTTTTATATTACAAAATATTCATTAATGACTGCCCTGGTTAAGAAGCAAAAAGATACCTGGTTGATCCGCAGGTCAGAGTTGTTTGATCGTGATTGGTACTTAGCCAGGAACAAGGATGTAGCAAAAGAGGGTATTGATCCCGCCAGGCATTATTTGTTTTTTGGCGGATTTGAAGGAAGGGATCCAAGTCCCAAATTCTCCAGTTCACAATATTTTGAAAGTTATGATGATGTCAAGCGCTCCGGGATGAACCCATTATTGCATTACCTCAAATATGGGAAGCAAGAGGGTCGAAAATCCTATCAATCCATCATTGTGAGCACCGAATATATTTCTCAACCTGAGCACACATTAAATTCCAGGCAACTGGTTAAATTGCTTACTCAGTCAATGGAAAATAAAGATTATGTGCTATCCATCAGTCATGACAATTACCTGAAGATTACTGCCGGGGTTCAGTTAAGAATTTCCGACGAGCAAATTTCATTAAAAAAGCACAATATCAGCTACCTCCATCTCTACCCTTTTTATCGCAGATCCACAAATGTTGGGAAAGACGAAGCATTCTTTACAGGAGTTAATTGTGACGGCAAAGAGATAGGAGTTGTGGGTAGAAAAGAACTCCTGAGGGGTTTAAGACTTTTTTCCCGGGTAAAGGCAAAGGAACTTCATATTCATCATGCCATGGGCTTCGACCTTGCGTTTCTAGCGGATATTGCCAGGATCTTGAATATAGGGCGAGCCCAATTTTGGGTTCATGATTATTATTCTGTCTGTCCGGGATGTTTTCTTCTCAGGAATGATAAAGTCTTTTGTGAGATTCCAGATATCAATAGCAACTCTTGCAAGATATGCAAATATGGAGATGAAAGACGCAGGCACCACCAGGAATTTATTGAATTATTCAACCAACTCAAGACAGAGGTGGTCGCTCCATCGCAACACGCTCTGGATCTATGGCAAAAAGGTTTTCCAACAGTTAATGTCACATCCCGCATCATTCCCCACGTCAGCTTGGATTGGATAGAAAATAAACCGATCGCAGGGGACAAGAATGTGCTCAGAATTGGCTTTGTTGGTTTCCCGGTTGAGTACAAGGGATGGGGAGCATGGAAACGACTCACCGAAAAGATCGGGAAAGATCCCCGCTTTCAGTTTTTCTATTTTTCAAATGATTGGGGCGGTCATGGCAATTATGAAAGGATCGTTGTCACGGTTACACATGAAAATCGCCAGGCTATGACAGAGCAACTGATAAAGAATGGTATTGATGTTGCGTTTTTGTGGTCAATTTGTCCGGAGACCTTCTCTTATACAATGTATGAAAGCCTTGCTGCCGGTTGTTTTATTGTCACAAACCGGGATAGCGGTAACATTCAGTACTATCTTAAGAACAATCCGACTCAGGGGGTGGTTCTTGAGAACGAGAACCAACTGGAGCGACTCTTCCTGGAAGAGGAATTGTTTGACATGGTCGGGAATTACCAGAAGGATGGAAAACCTAGGGCAAAACTGGTTTTTCATGGAGGAACGGAGTAAAGACGATGAATGTATTTACCAGTATTGCTTTAAATTATTTGCCAAAAGCCAGGATTCTTGCAGATTCCTTGAAAAAGTTGCACCCTGAGTGGAAATTTCATTTGCTGGTAAGTGACCGTGTACCCTCCACAATGAAATATCGGGTTAAGTTTGACGAGAAATTGTTCGACAGGATTGTCTGGGTTGAAGATCTGAAAATTAATGACCTTAAAAGTTGGATATTTAAACACACAGTTGTTGAATTATGTACAGCAGTAAAAGGGATATTCTTACAGCAACTTGTTTCAGAAGGTGCCGACAAGATCATTTACATCGACCCCGATATTGTAATTTTCAATGACCTGATCGAAATTGAAAAAATGCTTGATACCCATGCGATATTATTGACACCGCACCTTATCAATTATTCAGATAATTATCAATCCATTGTAGAAAATGAAATCTATGGGGCAATGCGACATGGCATATTTAACCTTGGTTTTATTGCCATAAACGCCCAAAAAGATGAAGGCAGGCAATTTGCACATTGGTGGGAACAACGCCTGTTGGATTTTTGCTATGCCGACTATGATAAGGGATTGTTTACCGACCAGAAATGGTGTGACTTGATCCCCTCATATTTTGAGGATTATCATGTCATCCGTGACCCGGGATACAATGCGGCAAGTTGGAATTTAGATACACGACAAATATCTTTCTCGAAAGAAGGAAAATTGTTGGTCAATGATAAAACCCCGCTGTATTTCTATCACTTTACCGGGTATGACTCCGGGGCTGGTCCCCAGGTGATTGATCGTCTGACAAAGGATGGTAACAACCCGGTAGTCAAAGAAATTTGGGATTGGTATGCCCGTGAATTAATTAAGATGGGGCAATCAGAATTAGGCGGGTTGTCGTGTGCCTTTGATTATTTTAATAATGGGGAAAAGATCAAACCTGAGATGAGATTAATATATCGCACCCGCGAAGACCTGCAAAATTATTACCCTGATCCTTATGATACAACGCGCAAAGATGGGGGATTCCTGCGGTGGATGATCGTTCAGGCACCCAAAGAAATACCGGTTGACCCAACACATAAAGGCACCATTTCGGAACTCGAGGAACTGCAGGCAAAAACCTACCAGGAGATCGTTCTGAACGAGAAGAGCGTTGGTTTGGGTGATTACATTCCACTGGCCAGCGATAGCTACGCCTCAACCGAATCTCTTGTGAAGTTGATCGCACTTTATCTTCCACAATATCACCCGATCCCTGAAAATGACCTGTGGTGGGGAAAGGGTTTCACTGAATGGGCTAATGTTGCAAGAGGCGTTCCCCAGTTCCCGGGGCACTATCAACCGCACCTTCCTGATGAACTTGGATTTTATGACCTGCGCCTGGAAGAGATCCAATATCGCCAGATTGAACTGGCAAAGCAATATGGCATCCATGGGTTTGCATATTATTACTACTGGTTTGCTGGAAAGAGATTATTGGAGATGCCATTAGATCGCTTCCTTAATAAGAGGGACATGGCATTCCCGTTTTGCCTGGTGTGGGCAAATGAGAACTGGACAAGGCGTTGGGATGGGCTGGAGAATGAGATCTTGATGCAGCAGGTGCATACCCCGGAAACCGATATAGATTTCATCAAGAGTGTCGAGCCCTTTCTCAGGGATGAACGGTACATAAGAATTAATGGCCGGCCAATTTTGATTGTCTATCGCATAGGCCTGATGCCAGACCCTCTACAGACAGCTGAACGGTGGCGCGAATATTGTGTAAAAAACAAGTTGGGTGAACCTTATTTAATTGCCGCTCAAACATTTGGCTTTGAAGACCCAAGAACAGTCGGATTTGATGCCGCAATGCAATTTCCTCCCCATAACCAGCATCACGGTGCACAGTTCATGATAAATTCAGAGATCAAGTTCACCAACCCCGATTTTTCTTCTTACGTGTTTAGCTACCCCAAAACGGTTGAGTATAAAGAACGCAATCCTGAAGATGCACCTTATCCATTATTTAAAGGAATCTTCCCAATCTGGGATAGCGAGTCAAGAAAACCCGGCAAAGGCACGATATTTACAGGATCTACACCACAATTATATGAGCGTTGGTTAAGGACGATCTGTCAATGGACAATCAAGAACCATCCAGAGGATGCAAGACTGGTTTTTATCAATGCCTGGAATGAATGGGCAGAGGGTGCACACCTTGAGCCTGACCGGCGGTATGGATATGCCTATCTTCAATCGACCATGGATACTCTGAACTCATTAAATAAGTAAAGTTATCAAAAGCAGAGAAGGAAAGAACGGCTTAGGTAAAGTCACACAAGTATGAAGAAGCTAAAAATAGGCGCGCAAGCATTATCCATATTGATATTCATTGTCTTTGTTTGCTTGATCCTGGTGATCAACGTTAATACCCCGCTCATTGGCGAAGATTTTGTTTTAGCTTTGCCATATGAATACCAGGACTCACCTGCATCTATAAAACTTCCTTTGTTGTTTACTAAAATAAAATTACAAGCACAATATTGGAGCGCAAGGGTTGGTGAGCAATTGGCAATAATTTTTGCCTCTTACGACAAGATGTTTTTCAATATTTTGAATACAGCCTTATTTTTTTTGTTTTGCTATTTTGTTATTGTTTTCGGCAAGGGAGAGTTCTTTCCATTAAGGCAGGCATATACATACTTCCTTTTAGCGCTTGTTTCCAGCCTGGTTATTTTGTTGGTTCCTACACTGGGGGAGATTTTTTTCTGGTTGGATGGTTCAGCCAATTACCTCTGGTCGATGATGATCTTGTTGCTGTTCTTCCTGCCTTATCGATTCCTGTTTGGCGGGCGGGATATTTTTAATAAGAAACCAATTTTAACGATTCTATTCTACCTGTTGGCGATTTTGACAGGTTTTACCAATGAAAATACGGTGCCGGCAATTCTGGCAATATGCATTGTTCAACTGTTGATCATTTCCAGGAAAAAGAATGTTGAGGTTCCCTTGCCTAAATGGCAGTGGATCGGCACTTTGCTCTGTGGGCTAAGTTTTTTGGTTTTTGTGTTTTTACCCTCCACCAGGCACAGGCAGGAATATTACAACAGTGTCTATGGAACCGAAAACCCGGATTTTTTTTATTACTTCCAGAGAGCGAAAACCATATTAACTGATTATACAAATGCATCATACGTATTGATACTTTCAGTTGTTGGCGCGTTTATTCTTTTTATGATCATTTACTTCATAAGAAAGTGGACATTATCAGATCAAAGCAAGAAAAACTTTAAGGTCATAGCCTTGATTTTGGGACTGTCTTATCTTTCTCAACTTATTATGGTAATTGTTCCCTATTATGAGCGCCGTACGGGGCTTCTAACCTGGTTCTTTTGGCTGGCGCTTCTTTTTGCTATTGTTGAAGAATTTCATCAGCACAAAAGTCCCTTCATTTACGCATTCTCAATTATCCTGGTGTTTGGTTTGATCCAAACTGTAAATACTGCCAGTGTTTATGATCGATTTTATGATGAGGCGATGTCCAGGCATTACTTGTTACTGAATGCCAACCAGGAGGGAGTAAAGGATGTTCAGGTCGAACCCTTTACAACGCAATATTCAAGGGTAATAACCACAAGGGAAGATTACCTGCTATTTGAAAACAAACTTTATGCCAATTATTATGGTTTGGAAAGTGTGGATATCAAATCGAGTAGCCTGAAACCGTAGAAAAAGTGACATTACGGATCTGATGCAGCTAACTATATATGAAGACCAAGGACGTTATTTCTGCTTTACATTTTCTGCGAAGGGGTTTCAGGTATGCAGCGTCACGATTGCACAGCTTGTTGCATTCCCCTGATAACATCGGCACTTCATTCTATCCTCCCTGGCTCTCAACTCACCAGCCTTCACCCCAAATCCTCGAAACCCAACATAAAAACGTCGACACCCTCCCTCTTTCCCCCCTCATCTCCATCCTCACCCCCCTCCACAACCCCAACCTGGACCAGCTTGCACAACTGATCGACTCTCTCTTGGCCCAAACCTACCCTCACTGGGAACTATGCCTGGCAGGGGTCATGCCCGAACCAACCTCCCTCGGTCAAAGTATCTGGCAGTTCATCGGCTCTGATCCTCGCATCCACCTCAAACGCCTGGATGCAAACCTGGGTATTTCCAGCAACACCAACGCCGCTGCAGGCATCGCACAGGGTGAATACATCGCTTTCGTCGACCAGGACGACCTGCTATCTCCTGACGCGCTCTACGAGGTTGTTCAGGTGATCAACACCAACCCTGAAACGGACTTCGTTTACTCAGATCATGACATCCTATCCCATGATGGCAAGAGGTGTTTTAGCCCGCTCTTTAAGCCCGACTGGTCGCCCGAGATCCTCCTCTCCGCCAATTACGTGACCCACTTGTCGGTGATGCGCAAAAGCGTGTTTCACGATTTGGGTGGCCTCGATCCGGCTATGGACGGTGCCCAGGACCTGGACCTGGTGCTGCGCCTCAGCGAGGGCTCTTATAACGTCAGGCACATACCCAAAATCCTCTACCACTGGCGCGAGTCGCCCGGCTCGACCGCCCTGGATTTTGCCAACAAACCCTACACCATGGATGCCCAGCTGCGGTCGATCAAAGGCCACCTTGGGCGCCTGGGGCTGCCGGCTGTCTCGGTGGATCAGCGCGAAACGGGCTACATCCATGTCAAATGGCAGGTTGCGCCTGTCCCAAAAGTTTCGATCATCATCCCCAGCCGTGGTGCCAACTGGCGCTTGAAGATCTGCTTAAGTTCAATCCTGCGCCTGACAGATTACTTTGATTATGAGATCATCATTATAAACAACGGCTCGAAGCGCCCCGAGGAATTCGCCTACTACCGCCGCATCCAGCGCAACCAGCGGGTCAGGGTTCTGCATTACGACCAGCCCTTCAATTACGCAGCGGTCAATAACTTTGGCGCACAACAGGCCACCGGTGAGATGCTGCTTTTCCTGAACGACGACACCGAGATCATCCATGCCGAATGGCTCCAGGAGATGGTAATGTGGGCATCGCGCAAGGAGATCGGTGCGGTGGGTACCCAACTGCTCTACTACGACCGCACGATCCAGCATGCCGGTGTGATCCTTGGGCTGACCGGTTTTGCGGGTCACCTCTTCCAGCATGTCAAACCGCACACCTGGACAATTTTTGGACTGCCCATGTGGTACCGTGATCACCTGGCGGTGACCGGTGCCTGCCTGATGATCAGGCGCGAGGTACTGGATGAAGTGGGTGGCTGGCCTGAGGATCTGCCTCTCTGCGGCAACGATGTCGTGCTGGGTTTGCGCATCAACCAGGCGGGCTACCGCGTGGTATATGACCCGTTCGTGCGCCTCTATCACCACGAATCAGCCACTCACAAGGGCAACATCCCTGCGGCAGACTTTCGCACCTCCTACCTCTATTACCGGGATGTCCTGGCGGGTGGTGACCCATACTTTAATTCAAACCTGTCCTTTTGGTCCACTTTTCCCAAATTAAAAGAGAAATATGAGCCCACGGCGCTGCAATTTGTGAGAGAATACCTTGAAAGGCTGGCTTTGTGAAATGGGAATCATCAAAAAGATCCGCAGGGGCTTCTCGCTCATCAAAAAACAGGGCATCAAAGGAATAAAGACTGCCCTGGCGAAAAAGATCCTCGCCCATCAGGGAGTCACGACCATGTGGCAGGCATATCAATCCGAAGCCTTTGCCCTGGCAGAGCAATTTGACTTCTCAACTGAGGACCTTGCAAGATCCCGTCAGGTGCAGGCTGAAAACAGGGGCGACCTGGAGATCAAATCCCTCACCTGGTTCATCCCCGATTTTCACCACGCATATTACGGCGGGATGTATACCATTCTGCGTGTTGCCGGTTACCTGACGCGCCAAAAAGGGGTTGCCAACCAGTTTGCCCTGGTTGGCAGCTTTGACGAGAAGATCATTGCGGATAGGATTGGTGAAGCATTCCCCGCACTCAAGGGCACACCAGTGGTAAAGGTCTCATCACCAGCCGGGCTGGCCGGACTGACGCCTACTGATGCCAGCGTTGCCACCCTCTGGTCGACAGCTTATCCCGCCCTGAAATTCAACCGGGTGAAGCGCAAGTTCTACTTCATCCAGGATTACGAGCCGCTGTTCTATCCTGCCGGCAGTACCCAGGCGCAAGTGGAAGCGACCTATGGCTTTGGCTTTGATGGGCTGTGCAACACGCCGCCCCTGGCACAAATCTACCAGGATCAATACCATGGTTTTGCTGCATCATTCAATCCCTGTGTTGACCCGCAAGTATTCCATGCGCATGGCAGAAAACCCCACCAGCTGGGTACACCCTGGCAGGTGTTCTTCTATGCCCGCCCGGAACACCCCCGCAATGGCTTTGAGCTTGGCGCTGCTGCGCTGAAAAAGCTCAAATACCGCCTCGGGGAACGGGTGAGGATCATCTGCGCCGGCGATGCCTGGGACCCTGAAAGCTATGGCCTGAAGGGTATCGTGGAAAACCTTGGACTGATGAGCTATGAAAAGACGGCTGATCTTTACCGGGCGTGCGATGCCGGGCTGGTGATGATGTTCACCCGGCATCCCTCCTACCTGCCTTTTGAGCTGATGGCATGCGGGTGCTGCGTGGTGTCCAATCGCAACCCCTGGACGGGTTGGTTCCTGGAGGATGGCGAAAACTGCCTGCTTTCGGATGGAAGTGCCACCAGCCTGGCGGACCGCCTGGAGGAAGCCTTGTTAAACGATGACCTCCGTGGAAAAATTATCGGTTCTGCCAGCCAGGTCATCGCACACGGTCACCAGGATTGGGATCGCGAATTTGAGCAGTTGTTCACCTGGATGAAAACCCGCAGGGAGTGAGCATGGCAAAACAAAAACCGTTGAAATGGCATGAGAAGGTCAACCAGAAATTAACCCTTTGGGCAGACAGCCTGAAGAAAAAGATTTTTTTACCCCTTGAAAGTTGGTTTAAGTCACTGTCCGCCAGCTCAAAGGGCTATTGGAAAAAGAACAGCACAGTCATCCTCATCCTGGCGATTATCATCATTGCCGCTTACGGTTTTGACCTCTTCAACCTGAACCTGACCATCGACGAAGAGATCCACTCGTTTTACAATCCTCCCGAGACCTGGATCCGCCAGGGCCGTTGGGCGATCTACCTGCTGCGTAAACTGTTATTGCCCTATACCACCGTGCCTTTTATTCCGCTTTTCCTGGGTTTATGTTTCCACCTGGCAGGCATGCTCATCCTGGTCGAGGTTTGGGGTCTGAAGCGAGCCTGGCATAAGGTGCTGGTCGGCGCTCTTGGCATTGTCTGCCCGGTTGTGGCGACCATGTATACCTTCAGCATCATGAACTTCGCTGTTGGTGCCGGTTATCTCAGTGTTGCGCTCAGTCTGCTGATCTTTGCCAGGGCTACCAGGGGCTGGAAATACCTGGCGATCCTGCCCGGGATCTTTGGCATTGGGGTCTACCAGGCATTTTTGCCAACCCTGCTGGTGGCTTATCTTGCCTACCTGGTGGTTCAGGGATTGCGTGAGAACGCATCTCTCTTTAAGGGTTCTTTGCAAATGCTGGTCATCGTTATGGGCAGCCTGGCAGGATATTGGGGTATCCAGCAATTGCTGCAGTTGTCCAACGACGCTCTTATCTCCAGTTATGTGACCAACCAGCTCTCGTTGCCTGCTTCCTGGCAGGACTTCCTGATGTACGGACGCAGTTTCTTGGTTGAGATCTTCCGTATGTATACCGGGCATGAGTTGGTGTACATTGACAAGCTGTACGCCCTCGGAATTTTGATGTTCCTTGCCGCTGCTGCTTACCTGGTCGAGCAGGCAGAACTGCAAACGAGGGTAGGGCAAAAGATCTGGTCGCTCTTGCTCTATGTTTCGCTCATCATTACACCTTTCATCAGCGGTTTTTTTATGCGCGGAGCCTACATACCGCGCTTTTTACTGTCCTACCCCATAGTGATCGCCGCTCTGGTGGCAGCCGGACTTCACAACCGGCATGCCATTATGCGCTCTTTGATCCTGGTCTTTGCCGTGATGACCGTCTTTGGGTTTGCCCTGGCAGATAACCGCCTGTTCGGCGCTTCGCACTTTGCTCTCCAGGCCGACCGCCTGACAGCTGCCAACCTTGACTTGCGTATTGCTGATGCGATAGCAGAGGCGGGGGTGACCCGGGATGATATTGAGTACCTGGAGATCATTGGCTACCTGGACTACCCTGAATCGCACCTTGTTCCGGAGATTGATACCTTTGGTGGGTCATTTTTTAACTGGGACCAGGGCAACAATATCCGCATCATTCTTTTCCTAAGGACGTTGGGGGTGGGCAATTATCAGGTGTTGCCCGATGCACAGCGTCTTGAGATGATCCCATACGCCAATACCATGACTTTATGGCCGGACCCAAAGAGTGTCCAGGTGGTGGGTCAGACCATCTTGGTGAAATTCAGTCCCTATTCGGGCTTACAGCAAACGTTTATTTGTGGCTCACTTTATCCGGGTGGCGGTGCAGATCAGCAGGCTTGCCTGGATAATTTCAACGCTCAGTAAGCTCAATCAGCCTAAGGTATACTTGATTTTAAGGCATACTGAAACCCAATGAGTGCACCTGTGGATACCAACAAGAAGAACAAACTGCTCATCATCAGCCAGGATGTCATCGATTGCCACATGGCTGGTCCAGGGTTGCGTTACTCAGCCATGGCACGTTTTTTAGCTGATTCTTTGCAAGTTACCCTGGCAGCACCCGAAGGCAGCGACCCGGGGATAGCAGGTGTCAGTTTCTTTACCTATGGAAAAGATACCCGTTGGTTAAAGGCTGAAGCACTTGTCGCAGATTTCATCCTGGTTTCAGGGGCGATGCCCAGGCAATTTCCCTTCCTGGTCAAATGTAATGCCAGGCTGGTGGTCGACCTGTATGATCCGATGCTCTTTGAAAACCTGTATTACTACGAAGACGAGAAAAGTTCGCTCCGAACCCGTCATATTGCCGATGATCTTGATACAATAAATATCCTTGCCCAGGCGGGTGATTTCTTTATCTGTGGCAGCGAACGCCAGCGTGACTTGTGGTTGGGGCTTTTGCTGGCCAACCACAGGATCAATCGACTGGATGTGCCAGGCGACCCGGAGTTTCGCAAGTTGATCGATGTGGTCGGCATGGGCATACCCACCAGGAATCTGGCTGGGGGTGGGTGGCTCAAGGGGCAGCACCCACAGGTACCCACAAAGGCAAAGATTGTGTTGTGGGGCGGGGGCATCTGGAACTGGCTGGATCCCCTGACCTTGATCAAATCCTGGCCCGCTGTCATCCAGCAGATCCCTCAGGTCCGGCTGGTCTTTTTGGGCACGCGCCACCCCAACCCGGCAGTCCCGCAGCATGACATGGCGCAAAAAGCGCTCGATCTTGCCGGGCAGATTGGTGAACTGGATAAAACGATCCTCTTCTTTGATTGGATATCCACCACGGAACGGGAAGGGCTGCTCAGCGAGGCGGATGTTGGCGTGATCTGCCACCCGCAGAGCATCGAAACCCACTTTGCCTTGCGCACACGCATGCTGGACTATTTCTGGGCGCAACTGCCGGTTGTCACCAGCGAAGGCGATGTGTTGAGCGAGGTCGTCCGGCAGCATGGCGTTGGTTGGGTGGTCTCGCCCAACGACCCGGAAGCGCTGGCTGTTGCGCTGATCAATGCGCTCACCTGCCAGAGGGCGGAAATTGCGCAGAACTACCAGCCAGTGCTCGCAGCGTATGATTGGTCCAATCAACTTCGCCCTTTGTTGGATTATTTTATTGAGCAGTCAGGTAATACGAGACCCGTAAAAAGGAAAAAACCAATTCAAATGCGCCTGGCTTACCGCATAAAACGCAAACTGAGCCGATTATTTCACTGTATAACAGTGAAGGCTTGAGCATGAAGATCCTGCATGTCGTCCAGGGTTATCCACCCGCAATGGGTGGCACGGAAGAGGCTTTTGCCCACCTATCCGATCGCCTGGTTAGTCAATTTGGCGACGACGTGACTGTCTTTACCACCAACTGCTTCGGTGGCGATGCCTTCAACCGCTTCGGACTGCCGGGGATGCAAGCAGGAGAAGAACTGATCAACGGGGTAAGGGTCAGGCGTTTCAAGGTAGCCACCTGGCTCAGCTGGTTGTTCAAGGTTCCGCAATTCCTGGCGACAAAGTTAAATTTGCCCTGCAGTCAGTACTTGAAAACGCTCTACCAGGGTCCGCTGGTCATCGGGCTGGGACGGGCGATCCGCAAATCGGATGCCGACCTGGTGGTGGCATCATCGTTCCCCCTGCTGCACATGTACACTGCCCTGAAGGCTGCCAGGCAGGCCCAAAAACCGGTCATCCTGGTGGGCGGTCTGCACCCGGGGGATCATTTGAGCTTTGACCGTCCGATGATCTACGACACCATGCAAAAGGCTGATGCCTGCATTGCCTACACGTCCTATGAAGCGGAATACTTGAAAGCCCGCGGGATACCTGCTGAAAAGGTTTTTGTCATTCCCCTGGGAGTTGACCCGCAAAATACCAGTCAATTGTCCAAGGAGGATATAAGACGGTCCTTAGGCTTGCCTGATGGCCCGTTGGTCGGTTTTATTGGGCAGATCTCAGCCCATAAAGGTGTAGACTTGTTGATCAGGGCGATGCAACTGGTCTGGGTAACCCACCCTACTGCCAGGTTGCTGATCGCCGGGGCGAAGCGGCCATTTGCCAAAACGATTGAAGCGATGGCCGCCGGGCTGCCTGGCGAACAAAAAGAGAAGATCGCCCTGTATTATGACTTTAACCGGGATGATAAAGCGGATCTCTTCAAAGCCCTGGACATTTTTGTCTATCCCTCACGTTTTGAGTCGTTCGGCATTGCCTTCCTTGAAGCCTGGCGCGAGCACAAGCCGGTGATCGGTTTAGAAAGCGGTGCCATCCCCTGTGTGGTGGAGCATGACATCAATGGCTTGCTGGTCGGGGTGGATGATGCCGCGGGTCTCGCCCGAGCGATCGGTCAATTGCTGGATGACCCGGGCAAGGCGGCACGGTTGGCTGAAAAAGGCTATCAAACGATCAAGCAACAATATTCATGGTCACCGATAGCTACCCGGTTCCATACCCTGTACCAGGATGTTGTTAACTGTAAAGGTGGCACATGGCAAGCCTGAGTGACCTGTTCCGTGCAGGCAAGTTCAACGACTGGTGGAAGTTCTGGTCATGGAAAGCCAGGAACAGCATCGATCGCTATTCCATCCACCTGCAAAACCGCATGTATGGTTCGCAGTCCCAACCCTGGCCGCAATTCAATTTCCCGGTGCGCAGGGAAGGTCCAAAATTAGCACTTTCCATGCGTTTTGGTTTTGTGATCCTGCCCGGCACCGCCGGTGGGAAGACCAGGCTTACCCACGGGGCGCTCGATCACCAGGGTTACCCGGGTTGGGCGGTATGGAACCTGA
>CAYSZB010000001.1:60966-62315 GCA_964435475.1 uncultured Anaerolineaceae bacterium
ACCCACGGGGCGCTCGATCACCAGGGTTACCCGGGTTGGGCGGTATGGAACCTGACCGGCAGCTCATTTGAAACCACGGATGCCGTCAAACCCTCCTGGGGTGCGGAAGAAACAACCAGCGACATGGCTAGATTGAAAGATTTTATTCGCCTGGCTGACCTGGACTATGTCAGTTTTTTGGATGAGGGCGATTACTTCGATGAAACTTACCTGGCGCAGATCCTCCTCGGCACACAGGGACAGACTCCCGCCGGGATTTATTGCGATGAGGATCATTACCAACCGCCCTATGGCGCGGTGGACACGCCATTCTTGAAGCCCGAACCCTCAGAGGCGCTGTTGATTTCGGTAAATTACCTGCGTCATGCCTTTTTCCATAAAGACCTGGTCATGAGGCTGGAAAATGGTCATTTCTCTTTGGCAGACCTGCGCGAAAGGCTAGCCTGGGGGTTACTCAAAGGTGATCAGCAAGTACTGCATATCCCCGGCCGATTAGTGCATGCTGTGGAACCTATTCAACCCACCCAGAAAACAATCGAGCAGAGAGCCGGGGTCATCAGGACCGTTCTAGAAGAAAGAGGAGTAAGTGGGGTTAAGGTTAAATTGGGCAATCCAGGCCTTTTGCATTTGACCTGGAAGACAAATGACGACCTGGTCTCGATCATCGTGCTGACACGCGACCACAGTGAAATCTTGGCGCGCATGCTGCAGACCCTGCGCGAAAGAACGCGTTATCCCAATTATGAGATCATCATTGTGGATAACCAAAGCTGTGAACCCCAAACAGCAGCCCTCTATTCTGAATTGGAAGAGGACACCCGCATCCGTATCGTTTACCGCGAGGATGATTTCAATTATTCGCGCTACAACAATGCCGGTGCAAAGTTTGCCAGGGGCAAGGTCCTGCTCTTTTTGAATAATGACATCGAGATCATCCACCCGGACTGGCTCGACGAATTGGTCATGTGGGCGCAACGTCCGGATGTGGGAGTGGTGGGTGCAAGGTTGATGTATCCCAATGGTCGCATCCAGCATGCCGGTGTGGTGATCGGGCTGGTGGGTTCAGCCGGGCATGTCTTCATTGGCGAACATCCGGAAATATTTACCCCGCATGGCTCGCCGCTTTGGTATCGCAACATGCTGGCGGTCACCGGGGCCTGCATGGCAATGCGCCGCGACGTTTTTGACACATTGAGCGGGTTTGACGAAGACTACCAGTTGACCTTCAGTGACATTACCCTGTGCCTTAAGGCGATCGATCATGGCTACCAGGTGATCTATAACCCGTTTGCCTGCCTGCTTCACCATGAAGGGGGAACCCGCGGAAAAACCATACCCGATGCAGACAT
>CAYSZB010000001.1:62415-104767 GCA_964435475.1 uncultured Anaerolineaceae bacterium
GGCCTGCAGGTCACCCTGGCGCATGCCTGGCAGTGTGGTTTGCCCGGCCTGATAAAGCAGAACCGCTTTAATTTTGCAGTCTTCCAGCGTGTCGAAATGGACAGGTTTATCCAGCGCCTGGTCGATGGGCTGAAAAACCAGGGGACGATCATCCTCTATGACACGGACGACCTGGTTTTTGACCGGGATGCCTTCAAATACATCGACAGCCCGGATTTCAGTGATCCATTACGGGCAAAACTCTACCTCAGGTCAATGGAACGCCAGAAAGAGATGCTTTTAGCCGCTGATGGCGTGCTGGTCTCGACCCAATATATGGTCAAGCAGGTTCGTCGGCTCAACAAACCCGTTTGGGTGCATCAAAACGCCCTCAGTCAAGAGATGATCCGCCTCTCTGAAGACGCATATACGGCACGTAAATCGCATGACGAGATTATCATGGGCTATGCCAGCGGCACCCGCACCCATGACCGCGACTTTGCTGTGGCGGCCCCGGCGCTCAGGCAGATTCTTGTCCAATATCCGCAAACGGAGCTGTGGCTGATCGGCGATGTTGACCCCGGCGAGGGCTGGGAGGGTTTTGGTGACAGGGTGCGGAGCATCCCCAAACTGAAATGGCGGCAGCTGCCAGGCTACCTGGCACAACTGGACATCAACCTGGCACCCCTGGTGGCGGGCAACCCCTTTGCCGAGTCCAAGAGTGCCATCAAGTACATGGAAGCGGCTCTCGTCAGGTGCCCGACCATCGCATCTGCATGCGCTGAGTTTAAAGAAGTGATCTGTGATGGAGAAAATGGTTTCCTCGCCCATAACGATAAGGAATGGTTGGGAAAGCTGACCCTCCTGGTTGAGAACACCCAATTAAGGGACGAGATGGGGAAGCAAGCGTACCAGGGTGTTATGGATATAGCCCATCCCAACAGGCGTAGCAGTGACCTGTTAAATACCTTACATGAAATAAGCATGGAATTGCGCGGTTCGTCCCCTTTGGCAGACTTCTATGCAAAACAGCAGATTAGTGATCCCAAGGAAGCGATTGATCTGCCCTACAAATGGAAGGAAGCACCAGGTGACATGCAGCGTGGTTGGGCTACCCTCTGGCGGCGCGGACCTTTGGAATTGTTCGGTGGGATATGGGTGGGGATTCGTCGCTTGCTGGCGCCGCTCTTTCCTTTTCGCAAACACAAGATGAACAATAATTAGCATGACCTTGAAAATAAATGACCCAACCCTGGTAAAAAACATACAACAAACCATCACCGACGAAATATTTTTTGCCCTGGGCTTGAAGAGGAACGGGTTTTTGCGAAAGAGCCTGGGCTGGGTCTTTCACCTGCCCACCCGTCGTTTTGCACAGATGATGGCAGAGGTGGATTGGGCGACTGGTCAAGGCGGTTTACCTGCCGGCTGCCAAAGGATGAGCAACTTTCTCAATGTTCAGGCATCGATCAAAGGCGAAGAACATATCCCGCTTACAGGACCGGTGATCATCCTTTCGAATCATCCCGGTGCTTATGATTCCATAGCGCTGGGTGCCTGTATCAAACGCCTGGACCTTAAGTTTGTTGTTGGAGAGACCGGGCTCTATCGTGCATTGCCCCATATTCAGCCCCGCCTGATCATGGTGAGTTCGGATCCATCTCAAACCGTTCTGGCGCTCAGGCAGGTGATCGAGCATTTGCAGCAAGGTGGGATCCTGCTGCAATTTGGTTCCGGGTTGATCGAACCGGATCCGGCCATCCGACCGGTGGGCGATGATGTGTTTGCAAAATGGTCCCACAGCCTGGAGATCATGCTGCGCAAGGTGCCGCACGCTTTGGTCGTACCTGCCATCGCCAGTGGTGTGCTCCACGAGCGGTTTGCAAGCCATCCACTGACCTGGCTGCGCAAGGATGCCATGGATAAACGCCGCCTGGCTGAATTCACCCAGGTGATCCAACAGTTGATCCGCCCGGCAGCGGTCAAAGCCCGTCCCAGGATCAGTTTTGGCAGGCCTTTTGATCTTAACTACCTTGAAAATCACGCGGCAGGGGAGACGATCATGGATGGGGCGGTCCGACAGATAAAAAATGAACTGTCAGCGCACCTGGAATGGATCGGAAAAACCGACTGAGCATCTCCCGGTCACTGTTGCCTCCCCAAAAAATATTAAACGCATCACTCATCAAACCAAAACAAAGAGGTTGGTAATCCATTGGAATACCAACCTCAATTCAATTTTTAAACCCGGTGCCCATCGGTTAAATTTCCTCCAATAGGCATCAGGTTAACAAAGATTTATCTATCCTCAAAAGCAGGTGCGGGATAGATCAGGTCGGCTGATGCCTGTTCGGCTGGCCAGACGAGTTCCATCTTGCCGTTCTGCCACTGGATCAATGGATCCAGGACATTGCCGGTTCCATCCGCATTAAAGGTTACCGGGCCTATCACTGTGTCGAATGAGCCGGCAGAAATGGTGTCGCGGATCACATCGTGATCCAGAGTGCCTGCCTGCTCAATGGCCGCAACAAGGATCTGCACGCAGGCATAAGCCGGGCCGGTCAACAGGTCAGCCGGGCGACCATAAAGCTCCTGGTATCGTGCATTGAGCTTGTCGACGCCTTCAAACTTCGCTGCATAGTGCCACCCGGGGAAGATGGTCACAAAATCGCCGGTCTTGCCCAGGTCAGAGCCCCAGTTTACGCCTTCCGGAGCACGGATCACCAGTGAGAATTTGGGTGACCAACCGAGTTGTTCCATGGTCTTGAACATCTGGCTGCCATCCGGGAAGATGGGCATGGTCAGCAGGGCTTCAGCGCCAGCAGCCTGTGCGTTGATGATGGCGGCTGTCCAGTCATTCTTGCCCACGGGGTTCTCTTCGTAGACCACGATCTCATAGCCATACTGCGGTGCAAATTCCTTGGCCAGGTTGCCCCATTCTTTGCCCCAGTCGTCGTTGTACATGAACATGGCAACTTTGGTGGGTCGTTCGCCTTCGGGTACAAGGTCATTCAACAGCTTGAAGACATCTTCAGCCTGGGCGGGTGACTTTGGGAATGGTGAGAACAGGTACTTGTAACCCTGCTGGTGGATCTGGTACAGGGCGAATGAGATGCCAAGATAAGGCACCTTGTTTTTTTCAGCGATTGGGATTGCAGCGGCATGCATTGAGCTGCCACCGCCACCCAGGTATGCTGTCAGGGCTTTCTCTGAATAGAGGGTTTCCATCTTGGCGACAGCTTTGGTCGGGTCGGATTCGTCATCGTAATAGGTCAGGCGCAGTGGGATCTTGGCGTTGTATTCTTTGACGAACACGCCGCCTTCGGCATTGATGTGTTCAATGGCGATCTCGTATCCGGGCAGGATCAGGTTGCCCAGCGAGCCAAAGTTGCCGGTCAGGGAGATGGATGAACCCACCTCGATGAATTCAGGGGCTGCCGGGTATTCGGGTTCAGTTGTTTCTTCAACAGCGACCTCCTCAGTTTGAACCGGGGCAACGGTCTCTTCTTCGATCACCTCTATCTCGGTGGGTTCTTCCACCTTTGGCTTGCAGGCGCCAAGAAGCAGCGACAGCATCACAAAGATGGAGACGACAAGTACTAATGACTTTTTCATTCTCTTACTCCTTTTTTATTTTTGGATATGGTTTTGGTAACTTATGTTTGAAAATCAGTTTTTTATTCATTCATACACGTTCTCCTTATCATCAAGCTGCTTGTTTGTCACGTTTACGCTTGCGATTGCGGTGTCGAGCCAAATAGTGAGTAAGATTCTCGACCCATGTTGGTTATTCGCAATTGAATGAAGACCTATGGCTGAAAAATGTAAGATGCCTCTTCATTTTTGACCGGTATCAATAATTCTGGATTAACTCGTTATCGTGTCTGTTTTTGCCTCCTTGGATGGGTGTCTCCAGGTTACACAGTGGATGACTGGCTGACCTTTTTTTGCCGTTTTGTCCACATCTTTTGAATGTTCTTCCACAATCCAACCAATCCACCCGGCAGGAACATGACCACCAGGATGAAAAGGATGCCAAAGACCAGTAGATGAAATTCTCCAAATCTTAGCGACATGAATTCCTTCAAAACAACGAAAAAAACAGCCCCGATGATGGGTCCGATGATCGTCCCGGTGCCTCCAATGAAAACCATCATCTGGGCATCCAGGCTCCAAATCGGGCTGAACGGGTAATTGGGGTAGTACCCCACATGGTAAAAAGCAAAAGCGCCACCAGCCAGGCCGGCGAAAAAGGAACTGACCAGCAAGGCGATCAGTTTATGGCGAAAAGCATTCACTCCCAGCGATTCGGCTGCATCTTCTTCTTCGCGCACCGCCACCATTCCTAACCCAAGGCTGGAGTTGACCAGCAGGTAGGATGTCAGGACGGTCACAAATGCCAGGCCAAGAAAGAGCAGGTAACGCGGCTCCAGCGTGTACGTTGTCAATGCTTCAAGGGGCAGTGAACTGATCGGGGAAAAGATGTTGCCCACCGTGGCAAAGAGGATCTGGGCTAACGCCAGTGTGCCGATTGTGAAGTAGGCACCGCGCAACTTGAACGCCGGTGAACCGATCAGTAAGGCAAAGGCAACCGCAACCGTTCCACCAACCAGCATGCTGATCAATATGGGCCAACCCGCAAACCATAAAAGGCGGGTTGCCAGGGCACCCAGGCCAAAGAAGGCTGAATGCCCCAGGCTGATCTGCCCTGAATAGCCCCCCAGGATATTCCAGCTGGAAGCCAGCGTGATATAAAGCAGGATCAGGCAAAGATAATTCAGCATGCTGTTCTTCTTGATAAATAACGGGATGAGTGCCAGGGCTAGTGAGACAAGAACGATGATCACAACAGTCAGGGTTTTCTTCTTCATTTGCCACCCTCCTTGCTTCCAAACAGCCCCTGCGGTCTGAAGATCAGGATCAGGACAAAAAGGACCAGCCCGGCGATCTGGCGATAGTTGCCGCCAATAAAAAAGGCGGTAGCTGATTCGGTCACACCCAACACGATTCCTCCGATCAGTGTTCCTGTCATGCTGCCCAGGCCGCCCAAAACCAGCACAACCAGGGCTTTAAGCGTCCAGTCCAGGCCCATCGAGGGGTCCACAGAAATACCCACGCTGACCAGCATGCCCGCCACACCCGCAAGGGCACAGCCCATGATGAATGTCAGCAGGTAGACCTTGTGGATATTGATACCCATCAACGAGGCTGCTTCCCAGTCTTCAACAGTTGCGCGGATGGCCTTGCCGGTATAGGTTTTCTTCAAAAAGAGTTGCAGTGCAACCAGGGCGACCACCGCGATGACCAACCCCGCCAGGCGTACGACCGGGATGCGAATGCCAAGCACCTTGATCGCCTGCCCAATGTAACTTGTGGTGATCGAACGGTCATCGGCTGTCCACAGCAGCAGGGCGATGTTTTGCAGGACGATCGACAAGCCAAATCCGATCAGCAATGAGTTTTTGATCTTGTTTTCCGTCGGGTATTTGACCAGGCGTGCAAAGATCAACTTGTAAAGGACGTATCCGATCAGGATCAGGAAAAGGATGTTCAGTGGGATGGACAGGAAGGGGTCGATGTTCAGCAGCTTGAAGATCCAGAAACTTGCATATCCTCCAAGCATCAGCAGCTCTCCATGGGACACATTCAGAAACTTTGTCACCCCAAAAACCAGCGAAAGCCCGATGGCAGCCAAACCATACAACGCCCCGATCAATATTCCATAGACGAGATTTTGAGTTAGCGCTTGTAGCATTGAAACCTCTTATTTACCCAGGTATGCACTGCGAACCGACTCAAAGGAAAGCAGGTCATCCCCGGTGCCCTGCCCCACGATGCGTCCGTTTTCGATAACATACGCCCTTTGTGCCAGCTCTAATGCCGCCCGTACATTTTGCTCAACCAGCAGGATGGTCACACCTTGCTTGTTGATCTTCTGGACCATTTCAAATATATTGTCAACCATGATGGGCGCCAGGCCGAACGAGGGTTCGTCCAGCATAAGTAATTTGGGCTTGGCCATCAGTGCCCGCCCGATCCCCAGCATTTGCCTTTCGCCACCGCTCAAAGTGCCGGCACGCTGGTTGATGCGTTCTTTAAGGCGGGGGAAAGTCTCAAAAACGCTCTGTAGTGTTTCAGCTCTGTCATTCCGGGCGCGTGGACTGAAAGCGCCCAACTCGAGGTTCTCCAGAACGCTCATCCCGGCAAAAATGCGCGCACCTTCCAACACCTGCGAAATTCCCAGGTCAACGATCTTATCCGGGGGTTCCTTGGCCAGGTCTTTCCCCAGGAAGTGGATGCTGCCTTTTGATGGTTTTTGCAGCCCGGTGATCGAGCGCAGGGTGGTTGTCTTTCCGGCGCCATTTGGACCGATCAGGGATACGAGTTCTCCCTCATTTACTTCCAGGGATATACCCCACAAAGCCTGCAAGTCTCCATAAAAAGTATTGATTTCGTTAATTTTTAGCATGGCTTTTTCCCAGGTACACATCAATGACCCGCTCATCGTACATGATCTGCTGGGCGGTCCCTTCGGCGATCTTTTCACCCATGTTCAGCACGATGATGCGGTCTGAGAGCCCCATGATGGCTTTGACAATATGCTCAACGATCAGGATGCTGATCCCAGACTTCCTGATGTCGCGGATGGTATCCATGGCGGCATCTGTTTCGGCATGGTTCAACCCGGCCATCAGTTCGTCCAGCAGCAGTAACCTGGGTTTGGCCGCCAGTGCTCTGCCCAACTCAAGCCGTTTGCGCTGCATCAGGGTCAAGTCTTTGGCGGGTACTCTGGCTTTTTCTGCCAGGCCGACGATCTCAAGGATCTCCAGGGATTGTTTTTCTGTGTCAACCAGGTTTTTGACGGGTTCAGCTCCGTAAGCCCTTCCCACCATGACATTCTCAAGTGCAGTGAGCTCAAGGAATGGTTTGATCAACTGGAATGTGCGCGCCATGCCACAATGACACATCTTGTTGCGGGAAAATCCCGCTACTTCCTGCCCATTAAAATTAACCGAACCATTGTCAGGCTTGAGGAACCCTGTAATCAGGTTGAGCGTTGTGGTTTTTCCTGAACCGTTTGGACCAATGAGCCCCACGATTTCCCCCTCTGTCACAGCAAAATCGAGATTATGCACAGCTTTAAGTCCCCCAAACGATTTGTTGAGTTTCTCAACGGTTAGTAACTGCATGTTTCTCCTTGTGTTGCCTCTAGATCAATTTCCAAGCGATGATGGCTGGATGATTGTCTTCTTCCCGCCAACCCAAAATCTCTGCGAGGATGCACTCCATGCACTCAGGAGTAAACTCCTGATCTATTACAAACTACTCATTCACGTTCTTAACCAGTATTTAGTAAAAATTAAAGGCAACCAATATTTCTTGCTTATCCGCCGGACAGGTATGGAAAAAAGCACAGACGGGAGCTGTCAGTTACCGGTTCCTCGTCTTCGCACTGTTTCCCATTAATGGTCATCAACCCAATAAGATCAGGGTTTAAGCCCAGGATCCTTGCCACATCCGACATATTTATGTTATCAGGCACAGATATCTCTTGAGACCGGGGTAGTTCCGGTGCAATTTGACCAAAGAGCTTGACTTCGATGTCCATACCATCCCTTAGAGGTCTGCAAAGATCGTGTCTAGGTCTGAATCGGCAACATCAAATACTGCGTTGTGCGGCGCCAGGGCTTCTTCGCGCATATATTCCGGTATGCGGTAGTCCTGTGCAGTGATCCCGGACTGGCGGTTGAATTCGATCTCGTCCCGCAACACCTGGCGGTTGAACTGGTTGTAATCTTCTACCGTCCAGCCCCAGCCATAAATGCCGTTGACCATGTCCACCATCAGTTGCGGGTTGGCAATGATCGGGGGGCGGGCAAACAGGCACAGGCCTGTGCTGTCGAGCATGGCAGCAATGATCTGTAGTTTCAGTGACAGTTCTTTTTGCCCGGTCTGTCCCAGCGGGTTGACTTCTTTTCGTGCCCCAAATGCATTACCGGCTGTGTGGTCTGCCCCCTGAGGTGACGTGGCGTAAGTTACGCCATTGCCCTTCAGGCTGCGTGGGTCGTAACCCGGCATCGCCTGCCCCAGGCAAACCGGGACCCTGCGAATGCCGAACACCTGCCCGGTGGTGGCAGCGCCGCTGCCAATGATCCTACCCAGCGGGGTGCCATCTCCGACCTGTTGCATAAGGCTCAAAATGCCCCCAAAGTCGCCAAATTCGGCCAACCCGGCTTCAATTGCCACGCCCAATGCGGCACCGGTATCGATCGTATCGACACCAAAATCATTGCACATGTAGTTCAGACGGGCAACGTCGTCCAGGCTGCCCAAACCCAGGTTGGAGCCCATCAGGGCGATTGTTTCGTATTGCAGCGTACCAACGATCGGCTTGCCGGTTTCGTCGACGTACTGGTTGCGACAGGCAATGACGCAACCCGGCATGCAGCGGGTACCCGCCTTGCCGCCCCTTGCCAGGGTGGTTTCGCGTAGTTTTTCGCCCCGCAAATGAGCCTCGTCCTCAAAATTTCCGCTGCTGAAATTGCGTGTGGGAAGTGAGCCGATCTCATTGACAGCGGCTACGATCGAGGCTGTTCCGTAAAGGTGTTGGGTTCCCTGGGGACCAAGTTTCGGGTCGTTAACCAGTTTCTCCATAAATGCATGGTTGGCCGACTTGAAGAGGTCGTCATCTGCCAACCGCCTGGTCATGCGGCCCGGTTTATCGATCACTACAGCTTTAAGATGCTTGCTGCCCATGACAGCGCCAAGCCCGCCACGTGCTGCCATGTTGCTGCGTTGTTCCCCGGAACCTGTCACAGCTACACAGGCAGCTTTGAGCATCATTTCGCCCGCCTGGCCGATCGAGATCACAGTAGCACCTTTGCCAAATTTCTCCTGCAGCCTTTCAGAAGTAGCATAGGTACCCAGTTTGGATAATTCTGGTGCCTCGACGAG
Source organism: uncultured Anaerolineaceae bacterium (assembly GCA_964435475.1). Taxonomy (GTDB): domain Bacteria; phylum Chloroflexota; class Anaerolineae; order Anaerolineales; family Anaerolineaceae; genus CAYSZB01. Next base: position 71,350 of record CAYSZB010000001.1, read on the forward strand.
TTCCGCTCCATCTTCCATGACATGCAGGATGTAAAGGCCGGGTTGCGTGGGTATTCCTTCGACCACGATGGCTTTGATATCTATCCGGCCCAGGGCGTCGCCAGCCGTGCCGCCGGCATTGGCTTCTTTGACGCCGCCGGTTAGCGGGCTCTTGCCGCCTACGGATAAACGACTGGCAGTCGGAACACCAAAACCGCCCAGCAAACCAGGCGCGAAGATCAGTTTGTTATATTTTCCTAAGGCGTCACAAGCGGGGGGGATTTCTTCCAGGAGCAGTTTGGCAATTAATCCCCTTCCACCCAAACGCTCATAAGCCGGGGGTACCGGCTCATGACTCACCTGGAGTTGGTTCATATCTACACGTAGCAGCTTCATCAACTCTCCAATGAAAATTTGATAATTAAATCTTAGGGCGGGTAAGCCACGGTATAAATGTGTTTGCCGCCATTCAAAGGTCCCTTCAGCAGGGCATCAATTTCCTGTGGGTCACGCATGGTGGTCTTTTCGGTCGGTGGAAGCGTGCCGGCCGGGAATTTGGTCATGATATCCCCGATCAAGCGCTCCATGTAATCCAGCAGGGCGTTGAGCCCCGCCACTGCCTTCTCGCCATCTGCCAGGGTGGGACGACCAATGACGCCTTCCGGGTAAACCAGTACTTCAATACCGCCCAGTCCGACGTGCTCGTGGCCCTTGATCGGGGCATGATAGACCTCCCCGCCTTTATCCACATGTCCCGGGGGCAGGAATCCTTCGGGTTTTGTGTCCACAGCCAGCTCCATGTGCATGAATTCAGGGAATAACGCCAGGGAATAGGACGCTTCAACTTCACAGGCGTGTTGGAAGGGCGTTTCAAATGTTCCGCCATGCGCTTTGTCTTTCAAGTATTCATGGATCACTGTTGGCCAGTGCAGGGAGATCAGCAGGCTGGGAACCTGGTACTTTTTTGCCCACTGGTGCAGGGCAAGGGGAATGACTTCCTCCTGTCCATGACCATTGAGGAATATCTGCTTGCGGAACCCCATGTTCCATAAACCAGCTATGATCGCCCGCAGGTTGCCCAAAAAGACATCTTCCGGGACGACAACCGTGCCAGGCATGCCAAGGTGGTTATATGGGTGTGAGCCATACCACACCGGTTCGGCGATGGTACAACCGGTCCTTAAAGCGACCTGCTCTGCCATGCGCGTGACCAGGAAGGTGTCCTCACCCAGGGGTTGCGCTGCGCCATGACATTCAGTGCTGCCAACCGGGATGATAATGAGGTCGTTTTTCTTTAGTCGCTCATTGATCTCGGTCATGTTCATGGTCTGCAGGTACAGGCCTTCGGGCCTTTCCATTCTGCCACCATCGGGTGGAAATTGCCACTTACCCATATAACCTCCTTATTTTAAAGTTCGATACTTCTTATGACTGCTAAAGACTAGGCTACCGGCATGTGCAGATCGGGTGATCGCTTGGCGGACTGTTTGGCATCAGGATAGTACTTGGTGATCATTTCAACAACGATCGATGCCTGGTCGGCCATCTTCTTGCCATCAGCGGCCGAAGTGAGCTGTCCATGCCCTGAAACAACCGAGTTGCCTGTCTTGCAGTGCAGAGGTGCAGCCACCCGCACGATCTCGGGCGCTTCGTATACACGGATGAAACCACCAGATCCTGGGGGATTGTCCATGTGGATATCCAATGGGGCATCAATTGCCGCGCGCAAGGCAGCCAGCATGGGCAGCTGCAGGTCGCGTACCGGGTTGATGCTGTCGGCACCCAGGCTTTCGAGCAGCTTGACCGAGCAGGGGTTACAATGGCCTAAATGGGCTGAGGCTTTGAAGGTAATATCGCTGGGAAGTCCACCTTCCTTGCGCATCTGGTTGATCAGCCAGAGCATACCCTCGTCATAGATGAGGAAACCACGGCAACCATAATCATAACCGCGCTTGATATCTTCAATGGCGCGCACAACCTGTTCCATACCGCGTAGGCGATAGCTGATCCGAACACCCTGGTCTGAAAGAACAGTGGCGCCGGTATCATAGGTGGCACGGGGACCAACCGAGAGCAGCAGTTCGGCACCATAATCAGCGCATAACTTGCAGTACTGCTTTATCTCTGCGGCGGTGTGGCGGAACATACCGTAGGTCTCGGTCACACGGTTGATCGTGATGTTGTTCTTGGTTGCGGTATCCAACAAAGAAGCAACAGCATCAGCGGTGTTGATCGTAGGAACTTCGATACGGTAGTGGCAACCATCAGGAAAACGCTTGGTGGATGTTGGCAGATCCCACAGGTCTCCCTCGGGCAGCCCTACCTTCTTCAAATAATCTCTTGTCTCTTGAAAAATCATAATATATCTCCTTTGATATTTAATGACTAACTGCTAACTCAAATGGGACGGTAATGGTGGGCAATAGACCCACACAAGTTTCAATGGCTCATCGCCAATGTTTTCAACACGATGTTTCTTGCCGATCGGGGAATAAAAAGCGGTCTCTGGACCGATCTCCCATTCGCCCTCGCCTTCAATGACGATCTTTGCCCGACCGCTGATCAGGAACAACACCTCTTCGGATTCGGTGTGGACATGGTCCGGGATCATACTGCCCACCTCAGTGATGTTCATGCCCATGGAAACATTCTTGACGCCGCCAAATTTTGGGGCTAATAAAAGCTTGGATCGACGGGGCGGTTCTCGATATTCACCTTCCACATCCGAAGCCTTAACAAAAGGTAATTGCGCCATAATCCTCTCCTTTAGCTAATTTAACGAATGAAACCTGTGTCATTCAGTAAAACATAGTTTCATACAGTGAATATTAACATATGTTTTATGTAATGTCAAGACCGCCATTATTTAGTCAAAATATTAAGATGACATTATCGCTGATCATATTGACAAAAAAACGTTAACGTGCCATAATAAGAATATCATTCTGTGGTACATTGTTTTGTCTGATGATACCATGAAATAACAAAAAATGACCACTTTTCTATCGATTTTGCACAAGTAATGAGTAAATCCAAAAGGAGAGCGTATGTCTGAAACCTATTCTCTAAAAGAAGCTACCATGAAGGTGATCCAGGATCGGCGCAGCATCCGGGAGTATTCTCCCGAGCCTGTGTCGGATGAGGATCTTGACCTGATCCTGGAAGCGGCCCGTCAGGCGCCTTCAGGTGAGAATGCCCAACCCTGGCGTTTCATTGTCATAAAAGACGAAGAAACCCGCCAGAAATTGGGCCAGTTATCCGGTGGCGGTAGCAGTCGCAGGTTCACCTCTGAATTTGTGACCAAAAAGATGCAGGAACGCTTTGCCACCCTGGAGGATGAAGCCAAAAAGAAGGCCGCTTTCCAGAAGCTGACCTCCGGGCAGGTTTCCGAGTTTGCTGCCACGGCGCCGGTCAACATCGTGATCATCGGCAGGAAGGATGTATGGGATCTTCCATATGATACGTCGGCTGCGATTGAAAATATCCTCCTCATGGTCACTGCGCTTGACCTAGGCGCTTGCTGGGTGATTGCACCTTGTATCGATGTTCGTGATGAGGAGCGGTTGAGAGAACTGCTGGCGATTCCTGAAGGTTTTAAGGCGGTCAGCCTTATCTCCATTGGTCATCCGACCCGCCCGCACCGTCCGCGTCCCCGCCTGGCACTTAAAGACATCGTTTTTAATGAAAAATTTGGTGATCCCTACTACAAGGAGTAACATGAACAAGAAAAATATCTCCCTGGATTATGTGAATGGACTGGTCTTTGACCTGGAAAAGGCTTTTTGGGACGAGCGGGGTAAAGGCGCACGCTTCCGCATGACTCATGTTGGCCGTGAGATCTATAAGACTCAATGCAGTCCCTTGATAAATGAACCGGATATCGACCATATTCTATCGGTGGTAAAAAAGGTGCTTGTGGATAACGGCATTCTGGCTGACATTGAATTCACACGGGAAGACCAGACACTGCGTATAACGATGAAAGGCTGCCTGCACCTCCCGGTTGAGGAAAAAATGATCTCGATGGGCATCGAACCTTTCACCTGTGTGCCTGCCAACCTGATCGTCATGGCGATAGAGGATAAGATCAACCGCCAGGCGGAGATCGCTGAGATCAAAACCGAAGGCGGTGTCTGTCAGCTGCTTATTGTTCTGTTCGACAGGCCTGCAAAGATCGCTTAAGATGAACAAGTTAACCAACCTTAAAGAAGCTGTTGCCAGCATCTCTCCCGGAGCGCATATTGCCCTGCCTGGGTTTGCGATCACCCGTTGTGCCATCGCCTTCGCCCATGAGGTCATTCGCCAGGGCATCGCCCACCTGACCCTCTCCCAGTGTGTCGGGGCCATGGATGCCGATATGATCGTCGGGGCGGGTCTGGCTGATCGCCTCATTTATGGCGGCGGATCGCTGGATCGCTTTGGGCGCTTAAGTTGCATCAACCGCGGTATTGAGACAGGCACATTAAAAGCAGAGGAATACAGCAGCCTGTCCGTCACTTTCCGTTACCTGGCGGGCTCCCTGGGCTTGCCCTTTATCCCGATCCGCTCGTTGCAGGGTTCTGACTTGATGAAGAACATCCTGGAGCGTACCCCCTCCGAGGTATCCCATGTGCAGGATCCATTTACCGGGAATGACTGGCTGGTGTTAAAGCCGCTCATCCCGGATGTGGCGATCGCGATTGTCTCAGCGGCAGACGAAGAAGGCAATGCCTGGATCTCGGGTCCCAAGTGGGACAACCTGGAGCAGGTGCGTGCCAGCCAGCGCACAATCGTCCTGGCCCATGAGATCATTTCAACCGAAACTATCCGCCAGTACCCGGATAAGACCGTCATACCCGGTTATGATGTCTCGCATGTCGTGCACCTGCCCTTTGCTGCCCATCCGACATCCGTTCACGGCTCCTATGATTACGACGCTGAAGGCATCAAGTATTATGCCAATGCTGCCCTGACCCCTGAGACCTTTAAAGGGTACCTGGATGAATTCGTTTTTGGCGTTCCAGATCATGCAACCTACCTCGAGAAGGTGGGTGGCAAGACGATGCTTGACGCGATCAAAGCAGATCCCAAACTAGGATATTAATATGCTGACTACAGATTACACACCATCAGAATTAATGGCTGTTGCCGGTGCAAGAGAATTGAAGGATCGTCAGATCGTGGCAGTGGGGCTAGGTTTGCCGGTGGTGGCAACTTTCCTTGCCAAGAATACTCACGCCCCGAACATGACCGCGCTGTTTGAACTGGGCGTGGTTGACCCCGAACCCCTTGAATATGGGGTTGGGCTGGCTGACCCGCGCGTATGGTACCGATCCAAGATCTTAAGCAGTTTTTCTGATATCCTTGGCGCCGTCCTGCATCGCGGACGGGTGGATGTGGGTTTCCTGGGTGGGTTGGAGGTCGATCAATACGGCAACCTCAACACGACCCTGGTGGGTGACCCCAAAGGAGCCTTCAAGCATATGGTGGGCAGTGGTGGTGCCAATGACATCGCATCCAGTGCCAGGAAAACGATCATCATCATCCGCCATGAAGCCCGCAAATTACGGGAAAGTATCTCATTCATTACCAGCCCGGGATACATCACTGGTGGGGATGCACGTGAGAAAGCCGGGTTGACCGGGGGACCGGATCGGGTGATCACTGATAAGGCGATCTTTGGCTTTCACCCTGTGAGCAAACGTATGCAGTTGCTCTCCATCCACCCTGGCAATACGCTGGAGGATGTCCTCAACACCATGGGTTTTGTGCCCGAAATGGTTGAGCCCATACCTTTCACTGAAGAACCAACCCCGGAACAGCTTCGGCTGATCCGCGAGTATATTGACCCGACCCGCATGTATGTGGGTTGATCAATCAAAGAGGATAACATACCATGCCATATGTTGTTACTGAAACCTGTATTTTATGCGGGGTCTGCAGTTCGGGATGCGAAAGTGAAGCCATCACTGAAGGCGATACCCAGGCCCACATTGACCCGGAAATTTGCATCGAATGCGGCAAATGCGAGAGCAATTGCCCGGTTGGTGCGATCATTTATATTGAAAATGAAGAATTGACTCAATAGATCCAAAATCTAATTTCAAGAAAGAAGGATTAACGAATTATGCCCGCCATTACAAAAGAAGCCGCCCTCGAATATCATAAAAGGGGAGGGAAACCCGGAAAGATCGCCATCGTACCCACCAAGCCACTGAACAACCAGTATGACCTTGGTTTGGCTTATACTCCCGGTGTTGCTTACCCGGTACTTGAACTGGATAGGGACCCCAGCCTTGCTTACGAATACACCGCCAAGGGCAACCTGGTGGCTGTGGTTTCAAATGGCACTGCCATCCTGGGCCTGGGGGACCGTGGAGCCCTGGCATCCAAACCGGTTATGGAAGGTAAATGTGTTTTGTTCAAGGTGTTTGCTGATGTGGATGTCTTCGATATTGAGGTCGATTCCCATGACCCGGATGTGGTCATCCAGGTCGTCCAGGCAATTGCTCCCACCTTTGGCGGGATCAACCTTGAAGACTTTAAAGCCCCCGAATGCTTTTATATTGAGAATAAGCTTAAAGAACTGCTGGACATCCCGGTCTTCCATGACGACCAGCACGGCACCGCCATCATCATGGGTGCGGCACTGCTCAACGCCATGGAACTGACCAATCGCAAACCGGCGGATGTCAAAGTGGTATTTTCGGGTGCGGGAGCCGCCGGTATGTCGTGCGCCAATCACCTGCTCAGGCTGGGTGTTCCGGCTGAGAATATCTGGATGTGCGATGTACACGGGCTGATCTACCACGGGCGCAAAGAAGAAATGACCGCCAACAAGGAGATTTTTGCCAAGGGTGATTCCCCCAAAAAACTGGCCGATGTGATCGGTGGCGCAGATATCTTCATTGGTGTCTCCGCCGCCAATGTCGTCAGCCAGGAAATGCTCATGCAGATGGCGCATGACCCGATCATCTTTGCTATGGCCAACCCCGACCCGGAGATCAAGTACGAACTAGCCCGCGCTGCCCGCCCGGATGCCATTGTGGGTACCGGTCGCTCGGACTACCCGAACCAGATCAACAACGTGCTGGGTTTCCCCTTTATCTTCAGGGGAGCGCTGGATGTGCGTGCATCATCCATTAATGAAGAAATGAAGATGGCAGCTTCCTACGCACTGGCAGACCTTGCCAAGCAACCGGTCACCCAACAGGTGCTGGACGCCTATGGTTTGGATCATCTTGAGTTCGGAAGGGATTACATTGTCCCCAAACCCCTGGATAAACGTGTTTGCCTGTGGGAAGCACCAGCGATTGCCAAAGCAGCCATGGATTCAGGGGTTGCCCGCATCACAATCGACATTGACGAATACAAGAAACAGCTTGCAGCAAGATTTCTGGGAAAGTAGAGGTGATAAGGTGAGGGACATAACGCAAGAACTTGTTGAATTGGTACGACAGACCTCAACCGATCTGCCGGCGATCTATGAAAATAGTCTAAAGCAAGCCAGGGACAACGAAGAGAAGGGCTCTGCTGCTCATGCAGCCATGGAATCCATCCTCGTGAACGTGGAGATGAGCCGCAAGAACCAGACCCCCATCTGCCAGGATACGGGCACACCGCTTTTCTTTGTTAAATATGGCAGTGGCTGGGACCCCGCTTCACTGAAAAGCCAGATTCGCGCTGCCATCGTTGAGGCGACGAAGCTGTCCTACCTGCGTCCCAATGCTGTGGAAACGCTGCATTCAAAGAACACTGGTAACAACCTTGGGGATGACAACTTCCCGACGATCCATTTTAAAGAGATCGAAGGGGATGGGCTGACCGTGGCTTTAATGCTCAAGGGTGGAGGCTGTGAGAATGTGGGTCGCCAGTATTCGTTGCCCGATACCCGCCTGGAGGCTGATCGTGACCTTGAAGGAGTTCGCAAAGTTGTTCTGGATGCAGTATTCCAGGCCCAGGGTCAGGGTTGCGCCCCGGGTTTCCTGGGTGTGGCGATCGGCGGGGATCGCGGTAGCGGTTACCTGGTGTCAAAAGAAGTTCTTCTGCGGGACCTGGATGATGTCAACCCCGACCCGGAACTGGACGCCTTGGAAAAACAGATCACTGAAGAAGCCAACACCCTGGAAATTGGCCCCATGGGTTTCGGTGGCAGATCGACAGTCCTGGGCACCAAGATCAGGGCATCCCATCGGCTGCCGGCGTGCTATTTTGTCACTGTATCCTACATGTGTTGGGCTTATCGACGACGAAAAATGACCATAGAAGGGAACAAGGTTACCTACAAATGAACACCAAAGAACCCAAGAGAATATCGATCCCTATTTCTGATGAGGCCATCCGCGACCTGAAGAGCGGCGACTCGGTTTTGTTGAGTGGTGTGATGGTCACCGGGCGGGATACTGCGCATAAGTGGTTTATGGACTCCTTTATATCGAAAACCGTGCCTGTCAGCCTCGAGGACGAACAGGTCTACCAGGAGTTAAAGAAGATCTTGAAGGGTGGTGTGATCTATCATTGTGGACCGGTGGTCAGCGGCTTGCAGGACAAGAATTACCGCTTTGTGGCAGCAGGTCCGACCACCAGTATCCGTGAAGAACCCTACCAGGGCAAGGTCATGGAGCACTTTGATATGCGCGCCGTGATCGGAAAAGGTGGCATGGGCCTGAAAACCCTCGCAGCTTGCCAAAAGATCCCGGCTGTGTATTTCCATGCCATTGGCGGCGCAGCCTCTTTGATCGCTGAATCGGTCAAGAAAGTGCTGGGTGTCTATAAGTATGAGTTTGGCGTTCCCGAAGCCATCTGGGTCATCCAGGTTGAAGATTTCCCGGTGGTGGTCACCATGGATTCGCATGGCACCAGCCTGCATGAAGAAATAGAAAAGAGATCACAGGCAGCCCTCGAAAAGCTTCTGGCTTAATAAATGACTACCAATTGGCCCGGGTTGAAAACCGGGTGCTGGGAGCATTAAAAATGAGTTGAAAACGGGTTTTGCCTGGTTCTGAAGATCAGTGCAAAGCCCGTAACCTTATGAAGTAAGGCAGAACAAAACCTTGTGATCGAATGTGAGGAATAAAAAATGAGAGTAAAAAGAGAAGACCTTTTTGAGTGTGCCAAAATCCTGCTCGTTGCCGCGGGTGAATCGCCCGAGGGCGCGGAATTTGTTGCCGAGACTTTTTGCAAAGCGGATGCCAGGGGTATCACCACCCACGGGACATATCTTTTGAATCCCATTTTTCACCGTGTGGAAGCCAACCAGTTGACTCTGCCCACCAGAGCCACGGCAGTAATCGACAATGCCGGGATTGCCGTTGTGGACGGTGGCGATGGGTTGGGTCCGGTGGCTGGCAAGCTGGCAGCCGACATTGCCATCCAGAAAGCGGAGCAATTTGGCATTGGCATGGTCCTCATCCGCAATACCAACAGCGTCGGTTCCCTGGCTTATTACACCGAGATGATCGCCCGGCACGACATGGTTGCCTTGATGAGCAGCAATGCAGCGCCATCCATGGCACCCTGGGGCGGAGCCGAACCCTTTACCGGCACCAACCCGATCGCTGTGGCAATTTATACCGGGCGCGACCTGCTTTTCTCGGCCGATATGGCAACCAGTATCGTGGCACGCGGCAAGATCCGCCAGGAAGCGCGCCGCGGCAACCAGATCCCGGCTGACTGGGCACTGGATGCGCAAGGTAATAAGACCACCGACCCCAATGAAGCCCTGAAGGGCACCTTGATGCCAATGGGTGGCCCCAAGGGATCTGCTTTAGCCCTGGCAGTGGATATCCTTTCGGGGATCATGGCTGGCGCAGAACACGCCCCGAATATTCGCAGCTTTCATGCCCTGGATGGAAAAACAGGTGTTGGCGCCTCCCTGGTCGCCATTGATATCAAGAAATTCATGGACCTGGATGAATTCAAACAGTCCATGGACGACTACATTACCACCTTGAAAGGCATGAAGAAAGCCGGCTTTGCCAAAGAGATCCTCCTGCCGGGTGAGTTGGAGTACAACCGCGAGGTGGAGTGCAGTAAGCTGGGTATTTCGCTGGATGACACAGCGGTCGAAGCTTTGAACCATATGCTGGCAAAAGCAGGTTCAATATTTCGGCTGGCAGCGATCAGCCAATAACCCTGGAATTAACGCGAGCGAAATTCCGAACCTTCTCATGACAGGTCAATAGTTAAAACACAAGGAGGCTAACGAACACGTTGACCTCCTGATTTTTAATTTTAGATTCTTACTACTAACCTGGGTAACCCAAACGCCGTGATATTTCCCGGGTGGTCTGCAGTAATACTGGGATGATCTCTGCCATGTGTTCATTGGTCAGGCGGCTGACCGGACCCGGGATGCTTAAAGAACCGACCATCTTCTTTTGTTGGTCAAAAATGGGTGCGGCAACCGCCCGAACGCCCAGTTCCATTTCCTGCTCGTCAAAAGCATAGCCTGTGGACAGGACCTTATTTAACTCATTGCGCAGTCCTTCCGGATTCGTATTGGTGTGGGCAGTGTATTGGTGCCTGGGTTCAAGCAGGTATTCTTCAAGCCTGTCTGGTGTAAAGTGTGCCAGGAACAGTTTGCCGCCCGCGGTACAGTAAGCCGGCAGTTTCTTGCCGACTGTTGCGGCGATGGTCAGGGTGTGGCTGCTGGGGATCATTTCGACGCACAGTACCATGTTCTGGTCCATGATGCTCAGGTCAACCGTCTCATCGATGCTTTCAGACAGTTGCCTGATCAGGGGCAGTGCTTCACGGCGCAAATTGATCCTGCGCAGCACTTTGGAACCAAGATCAAGGCACTGCATTCCTAATTTATACTGGGAACCATTGGTTGATCGTTCAATAAAGCCGTATTTGAGCAGTGTTGTCAAAATGCGGTGGGTGGTTGCTTTATGCAGACCAACCGCTTCAGCGATTTCAGACACGCCGCGTTCGGGGTGGTCGTCATCGAAGCAGTTCAGTATTTGCAGGGCACGTTCAACAGCCCTGACGTTATATTCCTCGCCATCTTTCATGTTTAAACCCTGCCTATATAAAATTTGTCTTTTTCAATTTTCTACAAATCCACAGGTCATGTCAAAAAGCTGCCGCTTGTTTCATTAAGCAATACCATGTTTCAATATGTGAAATATTATACCACCTCTGATCAAAATCATCAACTCTGGTATGGTGATCCCTGAGAGCAATAGGAGTTTTTTGTTGATTTCAATTTACCAGTAAACAGGTCGCTCTCAGTCTGGTTGTCTAAGCTAACGAATTTGACTGCTTTGCGCAATTTCCCGTGAGATGTTCCTGGCAGCCTCAGCCACCGAAGGCCCGATGGAGACCATTCTTTCCACCGGTAGGCGGTAAGCCGGACCGGCAACCGCGATCGACGCAATTGCCGCCTTGTGCTTGTCTAAAATCGGCGCAGCAACGGCGTTGATGCCGTCTTCAAACTCCTGCTCGGAATAGGCAAAGCCGCGCTCCCGCACAAGGTCCATGATATGGTAGGCGACAGAGCTGTCTCGAATGGTGTAGGAGGTATATTGCGGCAGGTCCTGGCTCAGGACCTGCTGGATAAAGCTGTCACTTGAGTATGCCATGACCACTTTGCCGGAAGCTGTACAAAATACCGGCAGGCGTTGTCCGGGTTTTGCTGCCAGTTTGACCGATTGGGGGCTTTCCAGGACGTCAATATAAACCATGTCCAGGTCGTCCAGGACCGAGAGGGTGATCGTCTCGCGGTGCATGTCGTTCAGGTTTTTCATATGCGGGGAGGCAATCTGACGCAGCCCGTTCCGATCCAGGGTGAGTGACGCTACTTGCAGCAGGCTGTTGCCAGGTTGATACCTGCTGGTTATCGGGTCGCGCTGCACATATTTTTTGGCCTCAAGTGTAGCCAGCAGGCGGTGGACGGTACTTTTGTTCATGCCAGTTTTTTCTGCGATCTGGGTCATACTCAGATTGGTCGTGCTGTTTGTGAAACATGATAAGACGTCTAAAGCTCGTTCAACGGCGCGGATTGATTCGCTCAAAGTGGGTCCTCTTGTTAATTTGATTAATTATTCTCGGTTAAGTATACAATAAAAAATGGCTGAAATTTCACTAGGTGAAATCGATTCTGACCTCTGGCGGGCAAATTCCCTTCATTTTCACCTATTCTCAAAGACATACCCGGCGCTCTCAGGTCCAAGATTTTCAGGTTTCCACTATTCTTAAAATTTTTCCAACTTTTGCCATTTACCTGGATGCCCGTGCTATACTAGTCCCTACCTGTTGGGAGATTATTTACTGACCATGTCATTTGTTCACCTGCACCTGCATTCGACCTACTCGATCCTCGATGGATTCTGTAATATCAAGGACCTGGTCGGGCGGGTGAAAGAGTTGGACATGCCCGCTGTGGCTTTGACCGATCACGGCACCATGTTTGGCATGGTTGAATTCCACGATACCGCCCGCAAAGAGGGCATCAAACCCATTTTAGGCCTTGAGACCTACATTGCGCCGCGCAGTATGCGTGACAGGGATGTCCATCGTGATAAACGTGCTTTCCATCTTGTACTGTTGGCCGAAAACCTGGTGGGTTACCAGAACCTGCTGAAGATCGCCACCGCCAGCCAGTTGGATGGTTTCTACTACGTTCCACGCATTGACCACGAATTCCTCGCCGCACATTCCGAAGGACTGATAGCTTCCTCGGCCTGCCTTTCAGGTGAGATCCAACGGGCGATCATTGATCATGATTTTGCCAGGGCTGAACGCAACCTAGCCTGGTATCTGGATCTTTTTGGCCGTGAGCGTTTCTTCATGGAACTGCAAAGCCATGATCTTGAAGACCTGCCGTTGGTCAACCGCACACTGATCGAATTTTCAAAACGTTTCAATGCGCAATTGATCGCCACCAACGATGTCCATTACGTCAGGCAGGAAGACTGGGTTTACCAGGACATACTGCTGGCTCTGCAGACGGGAAAACTACTCAGCGATACCGACCGCATGAAAATGTCAGGACCAACCTATTACCTGCGCAGCCCGCAGGAGATGATGGCCCTTTTCCCCGACCAGCCGCAAGCCATTTCCAACACCCTGGCCGTAGCTGAAATGTGCGATGTCAACCTCACGACTGATGGCTACCATCTGCCGCTTTTCGAGGTTCCGCAGGGCTACACACCTGAAACATACCTGCGCCACCTGTGCGAAACAGGTCTTGAGCATCGCTACCACGAGCACCAGGATGACCCCGCAATCCGCAATCGCCTGGACCAGGAACTGGCTGTCATCCACGAGATGGGCTTTGATGCTTATTTTCTGATCGTCTGGGACCTGTGCAAGCATGCCAAAGAGGAAGGCATCTGGTACAACGCCAGGGGTTCAGCTGCCGGTTCGCTGGTCGGCTATGCCCTGGATATCACCCTGGTCGACCCGATCGAACACAACCTGATCTTTGAGCGCTTTCTCAACACCGGTCGCATCAGCATGCCCGATATCGACATGGATTTCCAGGATGACCGGCGGGCAGATATCATGGAATATTGCTGTCGCAAGTACGGTTCAGATAAGGTCTCGCAGATCATCACCTTCAATACCATGGGTGCCAAAGCGGCCATTCGCGATGTTGGTCGGGTTATGGATATTCCCCTGCCTGAGGTTGACCGCGTTGCCAAGATGATCCCGGGTATTCCCGGAAAACCAACCACCATCCAGGAAATGTTGAATGAGTCCAAGGATCTCAAGCAGTCCTACGACTCAACCCCTTACATAAAAAAGTTGATAGATACCGCCAGCAGGATGGAAGGCACAGTGCGCAGCGTGGGCACCCATGCCGCCGGGGTGATCATCACTGATAAACCAATCACCGATTACATCCCGCTGCACCGCCCAACCAACCAGGATGACAACCTGCCCATCAAGACTGTTGCCCAATATGAGATGGCGATCGTTGATCACCTGGGCTTGTTGAAGGTCGACTTCCTGGGCCTTGTCACGCTGACCATCATGAATAAATGCTGCCAGTTCATCCATGAACGACATGGCAAGCTGTATGACCTGGATTCGATCCCCACCAATGATCCGGCTGTGCTGGAATATCTCTCCCAGGGGCACACCTCTGGCGTCTTCCAACTGGAAGGCACGGGCATGACCCGCTACATTAAAGAGATGAAACCGACTGACCTGGCGCATGTTATTGCCATGATCGCCCTCTTCCGCCCTGGACCAATGGAATTCATCCCGGATTATATTGACCGAATGCATGGCAAGAAACCGATCACCTACCGCCATGACCGCATGGAAAAGATCTTTAAAGATACTTTTGGCATCCCGGTATACCAGGAGCAGATCATGCAAGCCGCCATGGAACTGGCGGGGTATTCGCCCAGTGATTCGGATGACCTGCGCAGTGCCATCGCCAAGAAAAAGGAAGAAAAGGTAGAAAAGCACCGCAAGCAATTCATCCATGGCGCCCAGGAACAGGGACTTGATCGTAAAGTGGCGGAAGAGATCTTCACCGATTGGGAAAACTTTGCCCGCTATGGCTTTAACAAAAGTCATGCCGCGGATTATGGCGTGATCGCCATGAAAACCGGCTACCTGAAACTGAACTACCCGGCCGAATTTATGACCGCCTTATTATCGGCATGGAAGAACGATGCCTCCAAGGTCAGCCAGTACATCCAGGAGTGCCGGGCCCTGAACATTGATGTTTTACCTCCCGATGTCAATACCAGTGGCTATGATTTCCAGATCGAGGATCGGTCGGATGGCAGTACTGCGATCCGCTTTGGGCTGGGAGGCATCAAGAATGTGGGTCAGAACCCGGTCAACCTGATCCTGGATGCGCGCAAACATGGTCCCTTTAAAGACCTAGGCGATTTCACAAGGCGGGTGGATATGCGCCAGATGGGCAGTCGACCCCTGGAATGCCTGATCAAGGTGGGGGCATTGAATGCTTTTGGAACACGAAAAGCACTCTTGCAGGCCAAGGACAAGCTGATCGCTGTGAGCACCAGCTACTTTAAAGCGGTTGAAGTCGGGCAGATGATGCTTTTTGGTGCGTCACAGGTCACGGCAGATGAGGTTGAAATTGAAGAGGTTGGGGATGTCAACCCGCGCGACCAGTTGGACTGGGAAAAGGAATTGATGGGACTGTATATCAGCGACCATCCCATGAACGCCTATATGGCTGCAGTAAGGGATCGTGTGACCAACCTGTCGAACGAGCTTCCTGACGTGGAACACGAAACCCGGGTTATTGTAGCCGGCATGGTGAACAGGTTCAGGCCCATGATGACCAAAAAGAACCGTGAAATGGGATTTGTTACCATTGAAGATATTTCCGGGCAGATCGATCTGGTTTTGTTCCCGACCACTTGGGATAAGTTCCACCATCTGGTGGATGTGGATAACCTGTTGATCGTTGCCGGGAAGGCAGACCTGCAAAGGGGCGAACCGAAGGTGCTGGTGGATGATATTCAATTCGTGGATATCAACAACCTGCAGAACCTGGTCAAAGGCCCTGTTAATAATCAAATGCAGGATAGGCTCCTGGGGGCTTACCTGCCGGATATTGACATGCTTTCGAGCCTGGTTAATGGCAAAGATCTCGAAAACGATGAGGCAGTCAGTTGGGAAGAGGTGGTTCCTGTAAGCGAGGAACCTGTTGAACCCCCCGGGTTTTTGGATGAGAGCATCCCTGCCGAAAGTACTGATCCAGAGTCTTATATACTGGTCAAGAATACGCGCCGGGAAGTGGTTGCACCAGTCAAGGTGGAGCCATTACAAAAATTGATCGTCACCCTGGTCTCCTGTGGAAGCAAGGATCGCGACAAGAATCGCATGAAGAGAGTGCATGGGATCCTCTTATCCAGCCCCGGGAGCGATCATTTTGCCTACCAGGTATATGAAAACGGCCGTTATTACCTGTTGGAGTTTCCCAGCAATACGACCGGCATCAATGATAATCTTTTGAAAATGCTAAAGAAAATGGTGGGCGAGGAAAATATCGAGGTCATGCCTCTGGGCATTGACTAGATCGGTTATTAGGAAAAAAATAATGTGGGGAAAGTATATCTGGTAGAATTTAACCAGAAAATCAACGACCTGCCAACAAGGAGCAACTTAGTATGGATGAAATAGACCTGGAACTGCAACCGACAAAGGTGATCACGGTGGATGCTATCGGGAAACCGGGTGAACGCGTTTTTTATCTTCAAGGGCGGACGGATGAGCAGGTGGTGACTTTATTGGTTGAGAAGATCCACGTCCAGACCCTCGTGATGGGCATTGAGCAGTTCATGGCTGAGTTGCTTAAGAAGGTTCCTGATCTTGCCGCTGCCTCCAGTGCTTATGATGAAAACGAGATGAAGATCCTGCCGCCGGTCGACCCATTGTTCCGGGTGGGTGACCTGAGCATGGGTTATGACATTGAAAACGACCTGATCGTTGTGATTGCCCATGAGGACCTGAGCGGTGTGTCAGAAGACGAAAAAATGAGTGTGGTCAGGTTCTGGTGCACCCGTTCGCAGGTGCTTGCACTTGCCAAATGGGGCGCCGAGGTGCTCAGCAAGGGCAGACCCACCTGGCCTTCATCCGGCGAACCGATCCTGCCCATTGATCAGTTTTCGCCCAAGAATAATGGGCATAAACACTGATCGACTCCCTGGAAACATGGATGGAGACTGCTGATTACCTGGAGATTTTGCATAAGGGGGGCATCACCATGCGCGGGCAGTTCATGTATGGTTCCAATTACACCTTTTTTGTCGATGTGGAATTCGGGGCTGAAAAATTGAAAGCGGTTTATAAGCCGCTGCGCGGTGAGCAGCTCTTGTGGGATTTTCCAGCGAAGTCTTTGGCGGGTAGGGAAGTGGCCGTCTGGATGGTCAGCCAGGCCTTGGGCTGGCATTTTGTTCCGCCAACTGTTCTGCGCAGGTCAAAGGCACCATTGGGCGCGGGTTCGCTGCAGTTGTTCATTGAGCATGATCCTGAACAGCACTACTTTACATTTGATGATGAAACAAAACAATCGCTCAGACCGGTGGTTTTATTTGACCTGGTCGTCAACAATGCGGACCGCAAGGGAGGACACCTGTTGATCGACCCGCCAGGTAAGCTATGGGCGATCGACCATGGGCTTTGTTTTCACGTCGAGGATAAGCTGCGCACTGTGATCTGGGACTTTGCCGGCGACCCCATCCCGCAGGAACTTTTATCCGACCTGGTGAGGTTCAAAGCGCAACTACAAGAGGATGAAACCTTAAGACATGATTTGCTTGATTATCTGAAGCAGGGCGAACTGGACGCAATAACAAAAAGGATCGGGGTACTGGAGGAAAACAGCACTTTTCCCCAACCTTCCCGGGACCGCAGGGCGTTTCCCTGGCCGCCCGTTTAAGGCAAGGTAAGGCAAAAAAGAATGGAGTAGAAGAATGGCAAAGAATTATCGATTGGTAATGGCTGGTTTTGGCAATGTGGGTCGGGCTCTTGCCCGCTTATTAAAAAAGAAAGAACTGGAGTTGCTCGAGAATTACGGCATCACCTTTTCTGTGAAAGGCATTGCCACGGGAAGGCATGGCAGTGCTATTGACCCGGTGGGTCTTGACCTGCAAAGTGCATTGCAGCTGGTTGAAAAAGGGGAGAGGATCGACTCACTTAATAAAGTGCCACATGGTCCGCATACCCTGGACTTCATTAACGCTTGCCAGGGAGATGTGTTCATCGAAACCACGCCGCTCAACCCCATCACCGGGCAACCGGCGATCAATCACCTGGCAGCGGCCCTCGAGCAGGGGATGCATGTGGTGACTGCCAATAAGGGTCCTGTGGTCCATGGGTATAAAACCTTGAGCCAGCTGGCAGACAGCAAGCACTTGAAATTCCTGTTTGAATCATCTGTGATGGATGGGGCACCCATTTTTTCGCTTTTCAGGGGTCCACTGCGTGGTGCACGTCTGTTGGGTTTCCGCGGCATCCTTAATTCGTGTACCAACCTGCTTTTGGACCTGATGGCAGAGGGAAAAACGCTTGATGAAGCGATTGCTTACGGCCAATCGGTCGGCATCACCGAGACCGACCCCAGCAATGATGTCGATGGTTGGGACGCTGCGATCAAAGTGGCGGCATTAACAACCGTGTTAATGGATCGGCCGTTGTTACCGCAGGATATTGATCGCACCGGCATCCGGGGAATCAACCAGCAGATGATCGCAGAGGCCGCCCAGGCCGGCGAAAAATGGAAGCTGGTCTGTTCAGCAGGTTATGAGAAGGGCGAGTTCCAAGTCAAGGTGGCGCCACAGCGCGTCGGTCCCGGTTCGCCTCTCTACAGTGTCAAGGGCACCAGTTCCTTTGTCCAGTTCAAACTGGATGTATTACCCGGGCTTGGCATCCTCGAGAGCAACCCGGGTCCGGAAACGACAGCCTTTGGTTTGTTGGCCGACTTTTTGAGTTCGGTCCAGGATTGAAATAAATTGGCAATGGTCTGGATCGCGTTGGGTAGCAACCTGGGGGAGCGCGCTGTCAACCTGGAGACCGCCATCAATTTGATGGGGGATGATGTCTGCGTTCTGGCGAAATCCTCCCTTTACCAGACAAAGCCGTGGGGTTATCTCGCACAGGATGATTTTTATAACCAGGTACTGGTGGGTGAGACCTCCCTTCGCCCACAAAAATTGCTAAGTCGATTAAAAGGTATCGAAAAGCAGATGGGCAGGAAAAAGACGATCCGCAACGGACCGCGGGTCATTGACCTGGATATCCTGCTGTATGATGACCTGCTGCTGCATTCCAAACGGTTGACCATCCCGCACCCGCGCATGCATGAACGGGCGTTTGTCCTGGTGCCGCTGGTTGAGTTACAACCCGATCTTGTTCACCCTGAATTGGGCTTGACCATGTCAGCCTTGCTGGCAAAGGTTGACCGGGCGGGGATCGTCAGGTTATGAGCACCGTTTTGGCTATAGTGGCCCTGTTTCTACCGGGTCTTTGCTGGTGGATATGGCTGGGCAGGCGCGATGAAGACCCTTTGGTTGTGCTGGCAAAGGTCAGCGGGGTCAGTCTCAGCTTGAACGCTGTGGTAGCATTGCTCTTGTTCTTAACCCGGGTCAGGTTCAACCAGGCAGTGTTATGGATCGGTGTGGTGCTTTGGACAGCCTTGTTGATCTGGGGGCTGCTGAGACGCAACCAGGCGAAGTTTTCCTGGACTTGGCTGCCAGCCCTGGTCGGGTTCGGCGGCGTGGTCGCCTGGCGCTTGTTCCAGGCAGCAGACCTGCTGGTGCCCGCCTGGGTGGATTCGCTGCATCATGTGCTGATCGTGCGCAAGATCATCGAATTCGGCGGCTTGCCGCCAGACTTAACGCCTTACCTGGACGGTACGTTTTACTATCATTATGCTTTTCATACCTTTGCTGCTCAGTTCAGCGTGTTGAGCGGGTTTAGCCCTGACCAGGCGGTGCTACTCATCGGGCAGGTGTTGAATGCTGCCATTGGCTTGTCTGTCTACACCCTGGGAAAACAGGTGTTCATAGATTGGCGCCCTGCATTGCTGGCGGGTTTGCTGGTCACCTTTGTGACCAAGATGCCCGGTTATTACCTGACCTGGGGACGCTACACCCTGATGACAGGCATGATCCTGTTGCCGCTGGCGATGGCTTGGGCGATCAGGCTGCTTGAACCGGGCCAGCGGCGGGTTGCCTGGCTGGAAATGGCACTTTTTACCGCCGGCACCCTGTTGGCACATTACTTCACTGGCATCCTCCTGGCTTTGTTCCTGGTCTGCCTGGGCATCGGCTATCTCTTGCGGGCCTGGAAGAAGCATGAATTGCAGTGGGAGCCTTTGCTATCTTTGGTTTTGCCTGTTTTGGCAGGCTTTGTCATTGCCTTACCCTGGCTGTGGCGCGTATTTTTACATACCCGCATGACGTTGGGCGTGGGCACCAACCTGCCGGCTGAAATTGGTGCTTTATTCAGCAACCAGGACCAGTGGCAGTACCTGTGGTACCTGCTGGGGGATAAGGCTGGGCATGTGGTGCTGATTGTCAGTGCCCTGGGGCTGGTGCTGGCTTTTTGCAGGCCAAGGCATCGTGAATTGGCGGTATGGGCTATAATTATGGCAATACTGGCGCTTCCCAGGGGTCTGCGGTTGGGTAGTTTCCGTTTTGACCACTTTGCCATCGTCCTGTTCTTACCCCTGGCACTACTTTTTTCACTGTATATCAGTGAAAGCCTGCGTCTGCTCGACAGGCTCACCCACAAAAAATGGCCGGGATGGATTCTGGCAGGCTTGCTTGGACTGGGCGTAGTCATTGGGGGCGGCTTTGAAAACAGGGACATTATCAATCCCAAAACCATCTTCACCACCCGGGCGGATCTGGACGTCATCGCTTGGATCGATCAGAACCTGCCCCGGGACGCACGCTTTTTTATCAATACAACTGACTGGGGCATGGGTGTTTCCCGTGGCGTTGATGGCGGTGCCTGGATCCTGCCCTTGACCGGTAGGTGGACAGTTGCGCCCACGCTTTTCTACACATTTGGCGAGGACCTGGAGCAGGTGAAACAGGTCATGGATTGGGGGAAGCGAGCAGGGGCGGTGACAGGCTGCTCGGATGCCCTGTGGCGGTTGATTGATGAGGCATCTCTGACCCATATCTACACACATGACGGCATCGGCATGTTATCAGCCCCGACCCTCGCAACTTGCCCGGGTATCTCGCAGGTTTATTTAAAGGATGGTGTGGGGGTTTGGGAGATAACCAGGTAGAAATTCGCGGTAGGTTATAATTCGTTAACGCAAACCCTGTTGGTGCTGGATACCTTATGACCTCTGGTTTATGGATCGAACTTAAAACAATTTTAGTGATCGCTGTCATGCTGTTGACACCCGGTTGGGCGATCCTTTCGGTCAGTGGTCTGTGGAAACGCTGGCAGGGTGTGCAACGCTGGTTCATGGCGCTTGGCGTCAGTATTGCCTTTTACCCCGTCTTGTATTACCTGCTGCGCACCTTGTTGCGTTCGGTCCAGATGGGTCGCAACAAACTATGGCTGATGCTTGCCCTGATGGGTCTAATGATTCTCTGGACAATGCGCAAAAACTGGCAGAAGCCGGGTAAAGTGGGGCAGTGGACATGGTTGGTAATGCTTGTTTTGGGTATCACCCTGTTTACCCGCTTGTGGTTGGCACATCTCTACCCCTACCCGGCATGGACCGACTCACTGCATCATTCCATCCTGACGCACCTGACCGCCTCAACCGGGCAAATCCCATACACCTTACTACCATATGACAGTGCCCCGACGGATATGTATCACCTGGGTTTGTATGCCCTTAGCGGGCCGCTGGAGATTTTGGCAAACATCCCCGGGCACACCGCCTTGCTCTGGATGGGACAGGTATTAAATGGCTTGTGCGGTGTAGGTGTTTTCCTGATGCTGGATCGCAAGATCGGTCGAATCGGTGCCATCACCGGGATGGTCATTGCTGGTTTGGTCAGCATTATGCCAGCTTTTTACTTCAACTGGGGGCGTTATACCCAGGTTGCTTCACAGTCCATATTGCTGGTTGCAGCTCTGGTCACGTGGGAAGCGGTTCGTGCCTGGCGGGTGGAATGGCCGGTCAGGAAGGTATCACTGATCCTCTTGGCACTGCTTGCCGCACTGCTGAATGCGGGTGTCTTCCTGCTCCATTTCCAGGTATCGGGTTACACTGTGCCGCTTCTGGTGATTATTGTAGTGGCGGAATTGATCATTGCGGGTAGAGAAAAGAAGCGTTTCTGGTTGACATTACTGGCAGGGTTGACAATTGCAGTGGTTAGTCTGGCATTAATATTGCCGGCGTTAATTCCGGCGTTTCGCACATATTATGCCCTCAGGTCCGCTGCAGCCGCTGAAAGTGCTCTTGGACAAAAAAATGTCTATTACTTCAGTTGGGATGGGGTTTATGCCCAGACAGGGAAACCGTGGTTCTTATGGCTGGCAGTAATCAGCCTGGCGGTTGGGGTGATCAGGAAAGGACGCGAATTTATCCTGGTTTTAATCGCCTGGATCATCCTTTTGCTGGCTGAGGGGTTTTTGTACAAGACGAACAACCCGATGCTCACATTTACAAACTTATCAGCAGTCCTGATTATGCTATACCTGCCGATCAGCCTGGCAGTCGGGGTCATGGTACAAGCTCTTGTGGGTTGGGTGCCCAAACCACTCAGGATCATTGCTGAGATCGGGGTGTTGGTGTTAATATTGGCGGGAGGTGTCTGGGGCGCTACCAAGCGGGTAAAGATGGTTGAACCCTGGCGGCAGTTGATGACAGTGGATGACGAGAAAGCCATGCTGTGGATCAAGGAAAATACACCTGAGGATGCGGTGTTTGCGGTGAACCTCGAACCCTGGATACCCAATCTCCCGATCGGCACAGATGGAGGCTATTGGATCCCATATTACACCGGCAGGAAAACCACGGCAGGGACGATGCTCTCTGGTTTTGGGGGTGATTTGGACCTGAGGAATAACCTGGCTGAAGCCACATTGGGTTTATATAACGAAACGCCACCGGTTGGTGAGTTGTGTGAGCTGGGCGTGGAATATGTTTACATGGCTGGTAAGCCTTCCTACTCAACGGAATCTTTCAAATCTGATGAACTGCAGAAGGTGCCGGGTTTTAAGAGCCTTTTTCAATCAGGCGATGCACAGGTATTAGGTATATGCCGATGAGCAACCCGGGGATTGGGATAAAAGACTTTTTTCGATTATTTCAACTGGTACGCAAGCGATTAAATTCTCCGCAAGATTACCAGGCATTGGAAGAATTTCAAGGACAGCTATTGGTGAGATACCTTGAGGATCACGGATTCTCTCCTAATGCAATGAAGGTTCTTGACCTGGGTTCGGGTCTTGGGGGATACACCAGATGTTTGCAGTCCAAGGGAGCAAAGGTTACCAGCCTGGATATGGTCATTCCGAACAAAAAAACTGGATCAGGGATGGTTTGCGCCAACGCAATTTTTGCGCCATTTACTTCAGGAATGTTTGACCTGGTGATTAGTATCAGCTTGATCGAGCATGTAAAAGAGCCGGAGAAATTGGTGGAGGAAATGGTTAGGATCACTAAACCTGGAGGGCATATGTATATTAGTTTTCCGCCTTTCTATTCCCCGGTTGGCGGGCACCACTTCTCCCCCTGGCATCTCTTTGGTGAAAAAATGGCTGTTTGGGCTTTCAGTAAAAGAAAATGGCATGTCAACCAGAACTGGACTGCTGAACCGTATGATTTTCGATCACTGTCTTATGAAACGGCGTTTGGCAGCTATGGCCTGTACCCGAGGACCATCCGGGACGTGCATCACATGGTCACTCAGCAATCGCTTGAAATGATCGACCAAAGTGTTAAATATTCCCCCATTAATGTTTCATCGATGCCGGTGATTGGTGAATTCATGACCTGGCAGGTACAATACCTCTTAAGAAAAGCAAGTTAAAGCGAGTACCAGAAACCTTGTAATATGAACGAATCCATAAAAAAAGACCAGATCATTCACTCTTATAATGAAAAGCATGCTCAGACTGATCAATTCCTGCCGGATGAAGGTTTATATCGCTGGGTGTTGAAACGCTGTCAACCTCAAAAGGGTATGGCCCTCTTGGATGTTGCCTGTGGCATTGGCATGATGGTCCTCCAGGGCAGTCGGAAGGGTTTGAAGTGTCAGGGGGTTGATATTTCCTTCCAGGCGATAAAAAGGGGGCGAAATGAGCTGGCACTTCAAAACATATCTGTTGCTGATGGTGAAATATTACCCTACCCGCGGAATTCTTTCGATATCGTGACGAATATTGGCAGCCTGGAACATTTCGTCAGCCTGGAAAATGGTCTCGAAGAGATGAGACGGGTTGTTAAGCAGGATGGAACTGTTGCCATCTACCTCCCCAATAGCTACTACTTAATCGATGTACTATGGGAGGTAGGACGCACCGGTTATGGACCATCCCATTCTCAGATCATTGAGCGTTTTGCTACTTTTGGAGAATGGCGAGACGTGTTGGAGGCACATGGTTTCTCTGTTATGCGGGCTTATGGGTACAATTTCCAGTTCCCAAGGACTCAAAGGGATTGGCAGTTCATTGCCCAGCGCCCCCAACGTTTACTTAAGGCCCTGACTTCGGTATTTATCCCATTTAACCTTTCCTACAGTTTTTTGTTTATTTGCTCACCGAAATGAACTTAAGGAGATTTCCTTGAGATCACTCTCGGTTGCAGATTTTTGTCGCCAGCTTCAGGATGGTAGAATCAAGTAAATCATGAACAGAACGGATTCACAATGAGGATCGCGGTCATCACCAGTTCTTATCCCCGTTTCCAGGGTGATGGCACCGCGCCTTTTGTTAAATCATTGTCAGAGGCACTGGTCGAACGGGGGCATGATATCCGTGTCGTTGCTCCTTATGACACCCTGGTTGTAGATGATCATGCTCAACAGGTACCTGTGAGGCGTTTCAAATACATTTGGCCAACAAAATGGCATATTCTGGGGCACGCTCGCTCGTTGGAGGGCGATGCCAAATTGCATCCGCTCGCGGTCATCCTGCTGCCTTTTTTCTTGTTTTCTGCCTTTATCTCACTGGTGCGCGTCACGCATCAGCAATCATCCGAAGTTATCCATGCGCATTGGTTGTTACCCAACGGGGTGGTTGCCGCCCTGGTGGCACGCCTTCGGAAAATTCCTTTTATTGTGAGCTTGCATGGCTCTGACATGTTTGTCGCCAACAAGAATTTTCTATTCAGGTCGGTTGCCAGGTATGTCCTCAAAAGAACATCCGGCGTAAGCGCATGCAGTCCGGATCTCATGTCCAGCGCTTTAGACCTCCACCCGGGTTTGAACATTCGCTTGATTCCCTGGGGTGCTGATCCGGAAAAATTCATCCCCCTTGTGGATAAGAAGACCGCCAGGCAGGTATTGGGCTGGCAGGAAAATGGTTTTGCCATCTGCAGCCTGGGGCGCATGGTTGAGAAGAAAGGCTTTGACCTGTTGGTTGATTCCTTTAACGAGGTTGTCCGATCCACACAAAGGGCGAATCTGCAACTGGTCATTGGTGGCCAGGGGCCGCTCAGGTCACAACTGCTTGACCAGGCACGCGCTTTAAACCTTAACCAAAAAGTATTTCTGCCTGGCTCGGTTAATTGGGACCAGGTACCGTTGTTCCTGGGAGCAGCAGATTGCTTTGTCCTGCCGTCCATCAAAGACCGTCATGGCAATCTCGACGGGCTGCCAACGGTCCTTTTGGAAGCCATGGCATGCGCTTTGCCGTGTATTGCCAGCGATATTGGGGGGGTAAGCCTTGTACTGCTTCATAATGAAAACGGCCTATTGGTAACGCAGGGCGACCGGCGGTTGTTGGCGGATGCTATACGGGGTGTCATCTCAGATCCGGCAAGATCACGATACCTGGCAGAAAATGCACGTAGCTCTGTAGTCCGGAAATATAACTGGGATGCTGTGGCACAGGATTTTGAAAAACTGTTATCGGGAGCTTTGATTAAAAATACCTCCCTGCGTATCGGGTCCCAATACCGCAGCCTTGTCTTACCCGGCTTGATCACCCTGCCAGATTCAAAGATCGTTCTGGACCTGGGCTGCCATGATTCGGGTTGGATTTCGACCATCCCGGGTAAATTGAAAATTGGTGTGGATCTTGACCCGCTTCGCTCTCACCAGGGAGCGATATTGGTCAAGGCAGACATCAACCATTTGCCTTTCAAAGCAGCCTCCGTTGACATGGTTTACGCGCTAGATCTTATCGAACACCTGGATAACGCCGGCAATGCTGTTCAGGAAATGGAACGGGTTCTCAAAAATGATGGCAGTTTTCTGGTCACCACCCCATCTGACGATATAAGGTTGTACCCTGGTTTCTTGACTGGATTTATCTCAAAAAAATGGGGTCATTATTTCCGCAGGGGGTATTCACAAAACGAATTGTCTTGCATGTTTACAGATTATTTTGATGTAAACATCCGGTCATGGAAGGCATTGGCCTTTCGCAAAAGATATTTGTTTATTCGGTCGCTTTCTGAATTTTGTCCCCGTTGGGCATCACGAAATTTGGTGAATACAGCCCAAAGAGATCTGTTGGACCCCTGGGGTGAAAAAGGATTTTGGATCATGACGGGCAACAAAAGGGGGCAAAAGTGAGGAAAACCTGGCAACCACCTTCCCCAGTCTCGAGGGAGGCTCAGGCAAACAAGATCAGGGCAATCTTGCAGGACCATTTGCAAACGGGTTTGGACGGGACGAAATGCCTTGAGATAGGTTGTGCAGATGGCTCAATTTGCCACTTTTTATCCACAGATCTGCAAGAGACGTTTGGCATCGAATTTGAGTTGGGAAAGCTGGTATCCAGTCCTTATCTTGGAGATGAA
Organism: uncultured Anaerolineaceae bacterium; assembly: GCA_964435475.1. GTDB lineage: Bacteria > Chloroflexota > Anaerolineae > Anaerolineales > Anaerolineaceae > CAYSZB01. Next base: position 97,697 of record CAYSZB010000001.1, read on the forward strand.
CACTTGTTCCTGGCTCAGGCGGATGGCAGAAGGCTGCCTTTCCCCGGGGCTTATTTTGACCTTGTTGTTTTGGCACAGGTATATGAACACATGACCGACCATGAAAGCTTGAGCGCTGAGGTGTTTCGGGTTCTAAAACCGGGTGGCATCTGCTTTTTCAGCGGTCCTAATCGCTGGCAGGTGATCGAGCCGCATTATTTCCTCCCATTTCTTTCATGGTTACCTCACCAGTGCGCATCCCGCTATCTCAAGCTTAGCGGCAGGGGAAAAACCTTTGATATCCACCCAAGGGGTTATCATAGCTTAAAACGCCTTTGGAGCAACTTCCATGTGGTTGATTACACCTGGAAAATATTGAAGTATCCCCGAAAATTTACCCTAGATGTTCACCATGGGAGGATCGGGCTCATGGCGCATATGCCTGCCTGGGTCCTGAAAACCCTGAAAGTGTTCTACCCGAATTTTAACTGGATCCTGGTGAAAGAGATCCACGACGCAGGCAACGCAAATGGATGATCAACCCATGATGAGGATCGCCGTTGATGCCTTGGGGATAGACAAACCCGGTGGTGCACGCACTGCAACCCTGTACCTGTTCGAAGAAGTAATCAAACTGAAGCCGGGTTGGAACTTCATCTTTTACCTCTCGCGCTACGAGGTTTCCCTGGATAAAAACAATGTAAAACAGGTCATTCTTCCCTTCCGCAAGGGCATCCTGGCACGCTTGTTGTTCCAGGTTTACCTGCCGTTTGATCTGCTGTTCCGTAAAGTCAACCTGGTACATTTTGCCAAGAGCCAGGCTTGTTACTTACCCTGTAGAAAGAAAGTCTTTACGATCTTTGACCTTACCACCTTGCTTTATCCCGAGCAATTTTCGAAATCGGCTGTGTGGTATTGGTCTCACATCCAGGGTAGGATGGCCCGGGCCGCTGATGCGGTTGTGGCAATTTCCAAAGATGATGCCAGGGACATCATTTCATATTACAAAGTACCGGTTGGAAAGGTGAGCACGATCTACCTGGATTCTCAATTCAATGATCAGGTCAAGCCGGATCTCGTAAAGGTCCAAAAGATTAAGCAGGAACTGGAGCTGCCCCCATGCTATTTGCTCTTTGTCGGGTTGCTGGCAAAAAAGAAGAACCTGGAAACACTCATTCGTGCCATATCCTTGTTAAAGGAACAACGAACCTCGCTACCCCCCTTGATCCTGGTAGGACCCCGCTATACCGCCAGTGATGCGTCTGATCTCCTGGATTTGGTTCATTCCCTGGGTCTCGATCAAAGCGTTCGCTATCTTGGCGAACTGGCGCCTGGCGAACTACAGGTTGTTATGCAGAACGCTTTTTGCCTGCTGCTACCATCAGTGCATGAAGGCTTTGGGATCACTGCGATCGAAGCGATAAAGTTGGGCATACCGGTGATTGCTTCCAAAGTTTCAGCATTACCGGAGATTGTTGGCACCGCCGGTTTACTGGTGGATGAATATCTTGACCCTGCCAGTTGGGCTGCAATGATCTGTCGCTTGCTTGATGATGAATCGCTCCGTGATAACCTGGTCCGAGAAGGCTATCAACAGGCAGCTCGGTTTTCATGGCACACGTCTGCCCGAAAATTGGTCGAACTTTACCCACATGTGTACCGATCCAGGTGAGACTTGGCAAACAGAGACCCATCAACCCCGAATGTAACCGCACCTCTTCCCAGGAACCCGCTCTCAAGGATTTTGCGCAACCGGTGGTTCAGGTTGGTGATACTCCTGTTAACCGTTGGCTTTGCTGTTTATTACCTGGTCAGTAATTTTTCAAACTTGTGGCAGGTGATCAAGCAAAAGCCACTTTTTCCTGGTTGGTTACTGCTTTCCTTTGTTTGCATCTTGTCAGCAGTTTTCATCGGGGTGTTCACCTGGAAAAGTATATTGCGGGGATTTGGTTATGATTTTCCCTGGCATAAGGTACTTCGCATGCACATGTTACCAACCCTGGCAAAATATATTCCAGGGCTGGTCTGGCAGTTTTCCGGTAAGGCATACCTGGCACATGAGATGGGCATGCCGCTGGTTGTTACAGCCGTCTCGATCGGCATCGAGGTAGGTTTATCCCTCCTAAGTGGAATTGCTTTGTTCTTCCTGTTTTTTGCCAATGGGAGGGTTGCGCTACCAGCCTGGGTCCACTTGCCTTCCACTGTCTTTCTCTTGTTAGGTGTTGTCTTATTGGTGATTCTTAGCCTATCCCCCGTGGTTATCCGTATGATTTATGACAGGGGCAAATCAAGCCCTCAGATCAAACCCATTGTGGGGTACTGGTACCTTGCCCTGGTTTTTATCATGTTGGGGTGGGGTTTGATCTCCATGGCATTTTACACATCTGCCAATGCTTTTGGGCTTTCAGGGTTGACTTATTTAGATTCAATGATTGCTATCAGTGGTGCCTATGTCGGCGGCATCCTGGCCATCTTTGTTCCGAATGGTCTGGTGGTCAGGGAAGCGGTTCTGCTTGCCCTGCTGCCACCTGCGGTTGACCAGGCATCGGGGTTGTTATTGAGCCTGCTTGCCAGGGTGGAGGTGATCATCTGCGAACTGCTTGTTGGTGCGCTGTTGCGGACCGGTTCTCTGTACAAGGACCGTGTAACGAGACAAGTAGATGAAAAATAACCCAAATGGATTATTGCCCCCCTTGGCTGATTCGGGTATTCTATATGAAATTGGTAATTTAGACTTTAAAGGAGCACAAATGAAAAAAGGATTATTAATACTTTCTATGTTGTTAATTTCCCTGGCCTTTGTATTGCCGGTTTCGGCAGTCGGCCCTGCGGGAGATTGGGTAAGCAGTTTTTACTGCGTTAACCAAGACACTGTCAACACCGCCAATATTAGCCTGGCGTTTTACCAGGAAAATAACGGCACAGCCGCGTTGACCTATTCAGACACAATCGCTGCCGGCAAGTCCAAGAACTATTACACACCAACCACCCCCGCTAGTGTTCCTGATCCATTCCTGGGTGCAGTGGTGGTTAGTTCTTCAACACCCCTGGCTTGCTCGGTTGTCAATAACACCACAGCTGTTGGTACCTCTGGTGATCCCTTCCGCTACAGCAGCTCGGGTGGTTTCGGCAGTGCAGAAGCTGCGCCAGTCTCTTATGCAACACAGGTCGTCAGGGACTTCTGGGGTTATGAATCATACATTGCCATCCAGAACACCAGCACCGCTTCAGCCGCAGTTACCGTAGAATTCACCGATCGCTATGGCACAGATTATCCCACGGCGACACAGCACCTCACGGTTCCTGGGCAAAGCAACCGTGTATTGTACCTGACGGATGTGACTGCTCTTGGCACCGGCTTTACTGGTTCAGCCAAGATCTCAGCTGATGACGGGACAACCCCGCTCGCAGTGATGGAAGCGTACTACAACATTGCGACCGATTACACCAAAGCCCAGATCCAGGCATTCAATGCTGCGACCGTTGGCGATGATTATGTATATGCACCACAGGTCGTCCGCTCATACTATGGTTACAACGGTGGTATTCAGATCGTTAATGTGGGCACTGCTAATACCTCCTTTAAAGTCACCTTTACCATGGGTACGGGTACCAACCAGGTGGTTGCCACATATCAACACACTGTCGAACTTGCCCCCGGTGAAGTGAAAGACCTTTACCTGCCCAATGTGACTGAGTTGGCAGCGGTTGATGGCAAGCCCATGGCTGAGAGAACCGGTTTTGCAGTCGTTGAAGCTGCAAGCACAACAGGTGTACACAATGCAGCAGGTCAACTTGCCGCCAATGTGAACATCACCAACGTTGGAACATATTCCGGTTTGGAGGCATGGGGTGGTCGTGGCGCAACATACAACGCCTTCCCTGAATCTGCTGCCAGCACCAAGCTCTATATTCCTAACATGCCAGTGCATGTCAGCAGTCTTTGGTCTGGTGGTTTCTTTATTGCTAGTTTTGGAACAACAGCTGGTACCTGCGATATAACATTCGTGGATGACGGGGACGCTTTTATGAATGACGTTCCAGTTGGTCTTGGTGTTTATATTAACAAATGGGCTCCGAATGTCACCAATTTGGACAGCGGTTACAATTCTGGCATGTGGGCTGAATGTACAGTTCCAGTGTTTGGGATTGGAAACCTGAATGCCGATGGGACGACAACTTATGGCGACAGCTACAGCCAGTTCAACGCCATCGCTCCCTAATTATTAACATGTTTCACGAAAACTGCCAGGTGAGATCCACCTGGCAGTTTTTTGTTCATGGTTGTTCGAATTATCCCAAGAGCATATAGTAGAATTGACCTCGCAACAATTACTTAAAAAACCAGGAGACATCAATTGAAGGTCATTCTTGTCTATCCAGATCTGAATGAGGGGGCTGGCTATACCGGCGCCTATTACACGGGCGTGGGGATTCTCTCTGCAGTCCTGCGAGGGTCAGGTCACACCACAGAACTGCTGCATATTACTCAACCGATTTCTGAATCTGAGTTCATAAAGCACCTAACCCCAATGCTACCTTTAGAAGGACCGATGTTGATCGGTTTTTCCGTCACCTCTAACATGTTCACTTTCTTAAAAAAATGGAGCGCCTGGATCAAGTCCCGCTGGCAGGATGCAATCATCATCGCCGGCGGTGTTCATCCAACCCTCGCGCCTGATGAGACGATTGCCCTCCCTTCCGTCGATATGATCTGTGTGGGTGAGGGAGAGGGGGCGGTGGTCGAGTTGGTAAACATGCTTGATAAGGGGATTACCCCTAGAGGGATTCAGAATTTGTGGATCAAACATCCCGATCTGGCAATAGAAAAGAATCCTTTGCGTCCATTGGTTGAACTGGATAGCCTTCCCATCCCCGACAGGGATATCTATGACTTTATACACCTGCATAACGAGAGCCGGGGAGAGGCTAACCTGGTGGTTTCGCGGGGTTGTCCTTATCACTGCACCTACTGCTGTAATGATGCACTGCGGGCGGTCAACAATGGCCTGGGCAGGCCGGTGCGTTTTCGCAGCGTTCCCCTGGTCATCGATGAGGTGAAGACGATTTTACGTGACTACCCGGGTATCAACCGCATCGTTTTTTGTGATGATATCCTCCCTTTGTGGCCGGCATGGTTCAGCGAGTTTTCAAAAACCTACAAAACCGAGATCGGCATTCCCTTCACCTGCAATTTGCGTCCGAATTTGGTCACAGAAAAGATTGTTGCTGAGTTAAAAGATGCGGGATGTAGCGAGATCCGCTTTGGCCTGGAAAGTGGTAACGACGAAATCCGCCAGAAAGTAATGAACCGCGACCTGACCCGCGAGCAAATGCTTTATGCTTTTCAACTCTGCAGGGGGGCAGGTATTAAAACATTTGCCTTCAACATCGTCGGGTTGCCTGGTGAGAGCGTTAAACAAATGCTTGATACGGTTAAGCTGAATGCCGATGTCATGGCGGATGTGACCAGGGTCACCATTTTTTACCCTTATCCTAAGACGAAGCTCTATGATGTTTGTGCCGAGATGAACATTCTCACCGACCACATCGTAATTGATTATGCCCAGGATACCATGCTGGATTATTCCAGGATCCACAGCAACCGCGTCCTCTTCATTCGCCGCTACTTCCCGATTCTGGTAAAGATATACCGTCGCTTGCGCATGAATAAGCGAGTTAAGCTGGAGAAAACCCTGGATAACTTCCTCACCTCCGGGTTCAATGCGCGCACATTGTTCCCCATGGGCAACCGGGTGTATGAACAGGTTCGCAAGAGTTCATTCCTTGATCGCTGGGCGATGAGCTTCCGCCGCAAGCATTTCGGATGATCGTCTCTCCCAATCGATCAACCGTTCCTTTGATATAATCATGATCAAGCTTTGCAAAACCAGGAGATGAAACGATGCCTATTTCCATAAAGAGGGTGATCCTTCTTGCCATTATTCTGATCTTTATGGGCGTCACTGCCTGCACCAGGGTCACCGAAATGACCCAGGCCAGTGAACCCCTTGCCAACGAAACCGCTTACCCGACCACTTTGGAACCGGTGAAAGTGGATGAAAACGATGAACAATACCCGGTCACTTTTGGTGATACCCTGTCTGATCTTCCCGCCACCTTGACTGTACCTGAACCCGTACCCGGCATGGCTGTTGTGACCGGCAAAGTCCTTTCGATCAGCGAAGGTGAAAAACCTTTTCTGAACGGCAGCTTTTACCTTGGTTCTTACATCTCTCCTAACGAAGGGGGAGAAGATGCGCCACAGCTGGTCGGCATTTCACCTGGCATCGACCCGATGGCACAACAGGCACAGGATGGCACCTTCGTTTTCGTTGATGTTCCCCCAGGCTCATACGGGTTGTTCATTTATACCCCAATGAGCGCATTCTTAATGTCAGATGCAAAAACCGGGGATTATGTCAATGTCACGATCGAGGCAGGACAATTGATCGACTTGGGTACTTTATACGTTAAGTAGGTGTTCGACTTCTTTGAGCCCTTCAGTTAAGCTGGGGGGCTTTTTTATTTATTGATGTTCGGGATGACGATGGTATAGACAGCCTGGTAGCGCAGGTGGGTACTAACCGGGGTACCGGTTTCGTCCACACCCCCTAGGAGATACAAAAATCCCTGTTGTGTTACCACAGACAAAGATTTGACGATCACACTTGGTGGTTTCTCGTAAAAAAAAGTCCAGATCCCATTCTGCGGCAGAAATTGCAGCAGCGTGTATTGCTCTGTGGTGCTTTTACCGACCAGGAATATTATCTCCCCAATGCCCTGCAATCCAAAACCGTATTGTGGTTCAGGCATTGATGCTTCCTCAGACCACGCACTGGCACCGCTTCCGTCCCTATCCGGCACATACACCTCATTCACCCCCAACGCCTTCTCGCCATCCCATCCGCCGATCACATAGATCTTTCCACCCGCCTCGGCCGCACCGGCATAAGCCCTGGCGGTTGGCATTGGGCTGCCAGGCAGCCACTCATCCTGCTGTGGGTCATAAATATACACATCATCAAAAACCTGTTCGCCATCAGTGCCCCCAAACAGGTAGATGCGCCCCTCAAAAGATGCCAGGGCATA
>CAYSZB010000001.1:104867-122988 GCA_964435475.1 uncultured Anaerolineaceae bacterium
CCGATCGCATAAATGGCATTGTCATAAGCTGCCGCAGCAAGGCTGGCACGGGCTTCGGACATTGGTGCCAGCTCTGTCCAGCGCTGCACAGTGGCAACACCCTGTACAAAGCCGGGGGTAGGTGTCGGTTGGCTGAAGATCGGGCTGTTGGACAGCAACAGCGATAATCCTATGATCAAGACAAGACTCAGCGGAATCAATATCCACCAGGATTTGCTGATCCATGAACGTTTTTCAGGAACTGCGGGTCCAATAGGCATTTCGGAGCGGGGTTCAGGGATTATTTCCGGTCCTGGTGAGGGAATGATCCCATGTTCAATGGCATAAAGCGTCGCCCCGGTGCGCGACTCCACGTCGATCTTCTCGAAAATGTTTCGCAGGTGCACCTTGACGGTATTGATGCTGATAAAGAGCGCAGCGGCAATCTCTTTATTGCTCAACCCCTGGGCAACAAGTCTGAGGGTCTCTTTTTCGCGTTCGCTCAGGGTATTATTTTCTGCCACTAGGTTCCATTCGTGTTGTTATCAGGTTCTGTCCAAATTATAATGGACTGGACAGGTTCAAGTCGTATGACTGTATGGGGATCCCTGTGCCAGTTCCCTGAGATCTTGCGCAACCATCATCTGTACCAGTTGTTCAAAGGTGACCCCGGATTCCCATCCCAGGTTCTCCCGGGCTTTGCAGGCGTCGGCCACCAGGGGGAATTTTTCCGCCCCTCGCACAAGCAAAGGGTCAACCACCACATAATCGCGATAATCCAGGTCCACGGAAGCAAAGGCGACCTCACAAAACTGGCGCACGCTATGAGCAATGCCTGTGCCGATCACATAATCAGTGGGCTTTTCCTGTTGCAGCATCAGCCACATGGCACGCACATAATCGCCGGCGAAACCCCAATCACGCACAGCATCCAGGTCGCCCAGAATCAGCTTATCGGCCATGCCAAGTTTGATCTGTGCCACCCCATGTGATATCTTACGGGTCACAAATTCAAATCCCCGCCGTGGGCTCTCATGGTTGTAGAGAATTCCTGACACTGTAAAAAGGTTGAAATGTGTGCGATAGCTGCCGGTCATAAAGTGTCCATAGACTTTGGCGATGCCATAAGGGTTGCGGGGATTGAAAGGTGTCAGCTCGTTTTGTGGACTGTATGGGGCATTACCGAACATTTCACTGGTCGAAGCCTGGTAAAAACGGGCATGAGGTGTGACCTGGTGCATGCATTCCAGCAGGCGGGCAACCCCGGAAGCGGTGGCTTCCGCAGTTAATACGCCCTGAGACCATGAAAGCTGGGTATTGGATTGCCCGCCGAGGTTATAGATCTCATCCGGGCGATACGTGTAGAGCATGGAAAGCAGGGAGCCCTGGTCATGCAGGTCTGCCTGGGCAAGTGTCAGCTTCTCCTGGATGTGTTGGATACGGCTGAAATCGCCTGTTGTACTGTGGCGGGTCATCCCGATCACGGTATAGCCTTTGTTTAAAAGGAATTCTGCCAGGTATGAACCATCCTGGCCGGTAATTCCTGTGATCAGTGCTGTAAGCATGGGCCTCCTTGAACTCCACAAATTTCAAGTGGTATTATAGCCCATGCTGTGCTGACTCACCTAGTTGAAAAACAAAGGAAATATGTATTTGTAACCTGCAAAAACGTTCCCCGAGATATACCAGGTTTGCCCAACCCCACCATAGGTTGTTGCTTCATATGCCAAACGTGGGCGGCCACCCTGGGTGGCTATGTCCCAATTGATCAGCACATCTCTAAATGTAATATCCTCTGATCGACCGAAATAATATCCGCTGGAAGTCTTATAGAGTGTATCCTTGGCAACGACCATGAAATGCACATGGTGCCCGGTGCTTGCCCCGGTGTCATCCACCAGACCGATAAATTGACCTTGCCTGACATATGCGCCAACCCTTTTTAGTTCACTGGGGATGCTGTTGTTTGCCAGGTGCAGGTAGATCTGGTAGGTCCAGGGTTCAGTCGAGCGGTCTTCCAGGGTGATGCTGTTGGTGCAGTTGGTGACGCCATTAGCGCAGGTGTCTTTCCAGTGATACACAGTCCCCGGCTTGGCAGCCGACAATTTGAACATCGTGCCATCAGCAAAGTCAAAGGCATATTTGCAATAATAGGTTGGTGTACATGAGGTATGCGCAATCGACCAGGTTAAAGCTTTTTTCAAACCCGCTTCCCAGGGAAGATAATACCCACCATAGATACGCGGCGAATCTGCCTGGATAATGGCGGGTGGGGCGGATTTGCTGACCGCTTCTGATTCTGCCAGGTCGGAGATGCTGATGAGCTTGGCAAATGCCGGGTCATCTTCCAGTGTGATCGTCCAGGATGCCTGGTCATCTGATTTTTGTGCAAAGACCTGTATCGGTTCAGAAGCCATCACCATCCCGGTTTCCGGGTCGACACCAGCCAGCCAAACCAGCGCCTGGTCTCCATCCTGGTTGTACTCAACCTGGTCGATCGCCCATTCCCTGGCCGACCAGACTCCTTCAGTTGAGGCCAATGTTTCAAACAGGCTTTCTTCCAATCCCTTTAACTTGGGCTCTTCAATGACGATCAGCTCGGGTGTGGTTTCCAGGGCGCTGGGTGGTTGAATATTAAGGGGAACGACTTCGGTCGCTTCCTCAGCCTGTGCCTCTGGCAGAACAAGGGCTTCGCTATCGGGGCTGATGGGGCTTTCTTCAGCTGTTGCGACCACCTCGACCCTTACCTGTGGTGTTGGCAGGATCTCGAACAATTGGAATCCCTTTACATTCGATGCCACGACAAAGAAAATGGTTAACCCGATCAAAATGAGGACAGGGAAAAAGACTGAAACTTTTTTCTTCGCGCCTTCATTGGGTGATTGATATTCCAAACCTTTAATTTTTTTCATTTTCTTCCTCTATCCATGATTGACCTTGTCGATCATTTTATTAATTTGTTTGATTACATAGTTGCAATAACTGTGCCCAATAAGGATTTGGTAAGATCATATATGAATAAAGACATTTGAAAAATGTACCTGGAATTTGCTACAATAGGTTAACAAGTAGTGATCAGGTTGATTTGAGAAAGTTGGATTGAAAGTCAGAGAATGACAGCCCGTTATTTTGAGAGTGCGCCCGAAAGGATCCCGGATATTGATACATTGGTGGATGTATTGATCTTTGAGGTCACGCAGCATTTCAAACTTGCGAAAAACTCTTTCCTCTATGGAATGATCGATCGTTTTGCCCAGGTGCCTGCAAAACGTTTTGCCCGGGTGATGCAGTGGTTTGACCAGGCGGTGGCAGATAGCTCCATTTGGGAAGCGGCAAAAATGGCGCTGCTGGAGTTAACAAAGGGGCTTGAGGTAAAGGGATTAAAAAAGGTCCCATGCGACGGTCCGTTGTTGGTGGTCGCCAACCATCCCGGTTCAGCAGATTCGGTTGCCGCCATGGCAGCCATTGAGCGCCCTGATCAATCGATGGTTGTGATCGAACGGCCTATGCTGCTGGCAATGCCCAATTTCAGCCGACACATGATCTATGTGGATGAAGATAATCCACAACGTTTCAGTCTGATCAAAAATGTAATTCAGAAATTAAAAGAAGGTCAGACAGTGATCACATTTCCGCGTGGCAACCTGGAACCGGACCCCAGCCTTATTCCCGGGGCGATCGATTCGGTTAATAACTGGTCCGAAAGCATCGGCTTGTTCCTAAGCCGGGTACCCGATACCATGGTACAGCCGTTGCTGATCAGTGACGTGCTTGTCCCGCGGGCATGGAACAGCGCATTGGCAAGGCGGGCAAAGAGTGTGAAAGTGCGCCAACAGATCACCATGGTCTTGCAGATCGCCATGCAGCAATTGTTCCCTAAAAGTAATTGGAAGATCCCCATTAAGGTCACTGCTACTGAATGTATCGCAGCGCGGGAATTATCTGGTTCACTGGATCCGCATGAAATGTATCATGCTCTGACCGATTACATAAAAGACCAAATTGGTTTGGCTTTTCCCGACCAAATAGAACCAGGTTTCCAGGTCAACCCAGGCACTCGATGAGGGTCGCTTCTCCCTGTCCAACCCCCACACATAACGTCGCCAGGCCGTAATATGGGCGCATAGTATCTTTACCGCGCCGACGCATTTCGTACAGCAGGGTCGTCAAAATGCGTGCGCCTGAACACCCCAGCGGGTGGCCCAAAGCAACTGCGCCACCATTAACATTGGTTGTGGCATGCGGTAATTCCAAATCCTGCATAACTTTTAATGCCTGGACAGCAAAAGCTTCATTCACTTCAGCCAATCCAATATCTGTATTACTTAACCCGGTACGTTTGAGCAGCTTTTGCACAGCCGGGATCGGTCCTGTGCCCATGATACGCGGTTCGACACCAGCTACAGTGGAAGCAACAATACGCGCCAGGGGTTTTAATCCCATTTGACGTGCTTTTTGATCACTCATAATAAGCAAAGCCGCAGCGCCATCCGCCAGGCTGGATGAATTGCCGGCAGTCACTGTCCCCCCGGGTTTAAAAGCCGGTTTCAACCTTGCAAGGCTCTCCATGGAGGTGTCACGGCGCGGATGTTCATCCGTGGTGACCAGAATTGGCTCCCCCTTGCGTTGGGGAATGCTGATGGGCAGGATCTCTTCTGCAAATCTACCTGAGTCAATGGCGGCGATTGCCCTTTGATGGCTTGCTAATGCAAATTCATCTTGTTCTTCTCTCGATATCCCGCTCATTTCAACAATGTTCTCAGCTGTCAGGCCCATCGGCTCTGATCCATATTGAGCATCTATTTTGGGATTTATAAAGCGCCATCCCAGTGCGGTATCATAGGCTGTCAAATTACCAGATGCACTCGTTTTGGGCATGGCATAGGGTGCGCGGCTCATGCTTTCCACCCCACCGGCAATATACACTTCCCCATCGCCTGTACGTATGGCCCGCGCAGCCTGGGTGACCGCGCTCATTCCCGAGGCACACAGGCGGTTGATCGTCACTGCGGGTACTGTGACCGGTAAACCCGCCAGCAGGGTGGCGATGCGCGCAATGTTGCGGTTATCCTCACCCGCCTGGTTGGCGCATCCAAAATAGACTTCGTCCACCAGCGCCGGGTCAAGGTGATTGCGTTCCACAAGCGCCTTGATGACCATGGCAGCCATATCGTCAGGACGAATGCCGGAAAGAACACCTCCCAGGTTGCCAATTGGCGTGCGAATGGCATCAATGATCACAGCTTCGGGCATATTATTCTCCTAGATCCTATAGTTATGATGATTTTACCATCAAGCCCTGTGGGGCAAATTGGAAGAGATTAAGACTAACTGCTTATTCGCCAGCGTTGACTGGCTCAAAACCAATAATGATCCTGGATTGGGTCCAGTAGCTTTCAGTTGAATTGTATGATTCGCCATCCAACCGCCGACCACAAAAATATAGCAGCATGCCAGGGGATTGTAATTGGTCAAACCCACTGTCGGGATAGTTTTCCATCAGGTAGGGCGTGAGATCCATCACATGGGAAGATACTTCAGCTACCTCGGACGAAGGTACGCGGACTGCTGCCACCACATTGTTTCTTGAGATGGTATCGCCTTGTTTGAGCAGTAACTCTCCTCCTAAAAAACAGTCATTGAGCGCTTTGGTGAAACTTTCAGGGTTGTGAAGCACACCCTTTTCATTGCGCTCAAGCATGTTCTGAATTGGGAATGCTGTCAGTTCATTTCCCAGCATATCCTGCCCGGAGTGAACCCACAAACCATAGACCCCCAGGTGTTCCCAGGCGACCGCATTGTTGGAGGTGACAGCAAACTGACCGTTGGTGAACACTTCCGGGTGCCATGGGATGATAGTGAAAGGCGGGATGTATACCTGCTGGTCCCTACAGGTTAATGTCAGGAGTATTTCTACTTCCTGCTCGCTCAGGTCGATCCCATCATAGGTCATCCATGGAACGGGGTCAGGTTGGGATAATATTGGAGCTTCGGGAGTAGGCGTAGGAGTTGGCTTTTCAACCGATGGATCTACAGTCTGTTGGGGTAGTGGCGTGGAGGTCGGCTTGAAAAGAGTCGCGATCTCCTGGGGAACACTGGGTGGAATACGAGAGGGACCGTACTTTTGGAAAAGTACGGCCCCCATGATGGTTGTAACGATCAATGATCCAATGCCCAGGATGAGCAGGAATCTACTTTGATTTCTCAACGGCCTTTCGTCTCCACAGTGCCAGGCTTGTGCCACCGGTCAGCAGGCTCATTGCACCGATGACTGCAAATATTGATATGGAACTGTCTGAACCAGTTGTTGGTGAACTGGTTGGTGTTGGGGTGGGGTCGGATTCTGGAACCTGAAGACAGGATGCCGAAGGAACCACATCGATAACACCTTGACCGGATGCGCCTTCCAGTCCAAGCCAGCTGTAAGGATAACTTCCGACTGGAAGTTTGATCTCAGTGGATTCTGAATAATCCAGGCCATTTATTGTCAGTGTAGTGTTGACAAGTGTGAACGACAAAGTACGATAACTTGAATTCCCGCCATCGGGGGTACATTCTCCCAGGTCAAGAGCGATTGATGATGTCTCGTTACTGCTGCAGTCCGCGATCACCAGCAACCCGCTGCCTGATCCGGAATATCCAGGCTGTGCATCCCAGGTATAAGAGTAACTTCCGGGTGCCAGGGAAATGGTTGTGCTGCTGGAATATTCCGAACCGTCAATGGTCAGAACAGCACCGACAATGTTCAAGGTTACACTGGTGGTGGATGTTCTGCCTAAGAGTTCTTCACATTCCCCAAGCTCAATGCTAACAGATGCCAATTCCGGGTCTTCCTCACACAAAGGTACACTAAGCGTCCCACTGCCTGATCCACTGTAACCAGGTAGGGCTGACCACTCGTATGGGTAACTTCCCGGTTCCAATTGGATGGTCGTCGAAGAGGTATAAGTGGTACCACCAATCGTCAGGCTGGCGCCTGTCAAAACAAGAGATACTGAACGGGAGGTTCTGCTGACGTCAGCCTCCTCACACGATTCAATGGATATCAATATACTGGCGGCACCACGCTCAACGCGGTAATTGTCCTTCTTGCCGTCAAAATCAGCTTTATACTCGCCACCATCATCCATTTGAACCTGGTATGCGGCAAAACAGAAAGCACCGGTATCGTCAACGCTAAAGCTGCCCTGGGCAACCTTGATATTTGGATCATCTGAAGCGTTCCCTGGCTGCCCTTCGATAAACCAGTCGTAAGTCCCGGGGTCAAAATTTGCGCCATTAATATAGACCCAGGAACCTTTTGCGTAGTGATTCTCATCCTGGGTATCCACACCACAGTCGATGTTGGTTGTCCAGATCGCCCCTGCTCCGGGTTGGGCTTGCGTGGCATAAGCTGAACTACCCGCAATGCCAATTGCTAAAAGTAATGCAATTGTTATAACTACGATACTTTTTTTCATTTGATCCTCCTTCAGTGAATTGATTTGAATATTAATATAAATATAATATTATTCTCATTTAAAATAGCATTTTTCTTAATAAATAGCTATTCCATGTATAAGATTAATTGGTTTTATTGCATGCCGGGAGTTATTCAAATTGAATAGGATATGATTAGTCCATAATATAAAGTGTTCTGTGCCTGGTGGATAATTTTCTTGCGGTATACTATAAGGGCATAACTGCCATGCTCACCATTTAAGGCAGAATACATTACAAACCAAGGAGGATCCGAATGCCCGCTAAGGGATGGATTGTAGTAAACGAACTCTATTGCAAAGCGTGTGAACTTTGCGTCACGGATTGTCCCAGTGATGTCCTGGGGCTGGATATGACCCGCATATCAGCCAAAGGATACCATCCAAGCACGATGATCCACCCGGAGGATTGCACCGGGTGTGGCACGTGTGCCACAGTTTGTCCTGATGGTGCGATAACCGTCTATCGCGGTACGCGACCTGCCAGTGGACAGGGAGGGGAAGGCTGATATGGCAAGGGAATTATGGAAAGGTAACAATGCTGTCGCTGAAGCAGCTCTAAGGGCTGGCCTTGAAGCCTATTTTGGCTACCCGATCACACCCCAGACTGAACTGTTGGAATACCTCTCACTCAAGATGCCAGAAATGGGTCGTGCTTTTGTCCAGGCGGAAAGTGAGCTTGGAGCGATCAATATGGTCTATGGTGCTGCCTGCACGGGCAAGCGTGTGATGAGTTCCTCCTCCAGTCCGGGTGTCAGCCTGATGATGGAAGGCCTGTCGTATATTGCTGGCACGGAATTACCGGTTGTACTGGTTAATGTGGTGCGCGGGGGTCCCGGCCTGGGCAATATTGCTCCCGCCCAGGGCGATTACAACCAGATGGTGCATGGCGGGGGGCATGGTGACTACAAGGTACTTACCCTGGCGCCGGCCAGCGTCCAGGAAGCAGTGGATCTGACTGTCCTGGCTTTTGACCTGGCGGAAAAATATCGGTATATTGTTGGTATTTTGATGGATGGCAGTCTTGGTCAGATGATGGAACCTGCCGAACTGCCCCCATACCAACCACTAAGAACGACATACCCCGAGTGGGCAGTCTCCGGTGCCAAAGGACGTGAACGACGCTTCCTTTCATCGATCAACCTTGACCCTTCCGGGCAGGAAATGACCAACCTGCGCATCTTCAAGCGCTGGCAGGAAATTGAGAAGAACGAGATCCGTTACAAGGAATATTACCTGGATGATGCAGAATTTGTGATCATAGGCTTTGGCACTGCCGGTCGCATTGTTCTTTCGGCTGTACGCGCTGCCCGCGAAAACGGTATTAAGGTCGGCCTTCTGCGCCCGATCACCGTTGCGCCTTTCCCGAACAAAGCCATCAATGACCTCGCAGAAAAAGTTAAGGCATTCCTGGTTGTCGAAATGAATGCCGGGCAAATGCTGGATGATGTGCGCCTGGCGGTTGCCGGCAAGAAACCTGTCGAGTTCTTCGGGCGTATGGGTGGGGTTGTTCCCTTCGCCGATGAGATCCTTGAACAAATCAAGCTGTTAGCTTCAGGGAAGATACCCCATGACCAACACCCACGGGATCGTTGGCTGGCCTGGCTTGAAAAAGAGATCGGATAAGGAGATATCATGGAAATTGGAACAGATGTCAAACTGATCTACGAAAGAACAAAAGGTTTTGATCCCCGTCCGACCCATTATTGCCCGGGTTGCACACATGGTGTTGCTCATCGTTTGGTGGCGGAAGTTCTTGAAGAGATGGGCGAACTGGAAAACACCATCGGTGTTGCGTCCGTTGGTTGTTCGGTGTTCTCTTACCTCTATTTCAACACCGACTTTGTGCAAGCCCCGCATGGGCGCGCGCCTGCCATGGCAACCGGTATAAAGCGTGTTTATCCTGACCGCATCGTCTTTACCTACCAGGGCGATGGAGACCTTGCCTCAATTGGCATGGGTGAGATCGTTGGCGCGGCAGCCCGTGGTGAGCACATCACCGCCATCTTCATCAATAACACCAACTATGGTATGACCGGTGGGCAGATGGCCCCCACCACCCTTCCCGGTCAGGTCACCACATCCTCACCAAAGGGCAGGGATGTCGAAACCCAGGGCTTCCCTGTACGCACAGCTGAATTGCTGGCTACGATGGAAGGCGCATCGTACGTTGTCCGCCGCAGCCTGCACGATGCCCGCAATATTCGCCAGGCGAAAAAAGCTATCCGCACAGCATTTGAGGTGCAGAGACGTGGTTTGGGATTTTCCATGGTCGAATTGCTTTCGACCTGTCCCACCAACTGGGGAACCACGCCCGCCCTGGCACGCACCTGGCTGGCAGAGCATATGCTACCCGTATATCCCCTGGGTGATTATAAGGTTTCACCCATGGTGGCTGACCTGAAAATATAGGAGGACAGGATGCAAACAGAGATCATTATTTCAGGTTTTGGTGGCCAGGGCACTTTATATGCCGGTCAACTGATGACCTATGCCGCCATGGACGAGGGCAAGCAGGTTACCTGGATCCCTTCATATGGCCCCGAAATGCGCGGCGGTACAGCCAACTGTACGGTGGTTATTTCTGACGACGAGATCGGTTCTCCGACTGTCAAGTACCCCAAAGCTGTGATCGCCATGAACCTGCCTTCACTGGAGAAGTATGAGCCATTGGTAGCCCCGGGTGGCTACCTGGTGGTTAACTCCTCGATGGTCAACCGTGAGGTCAAGCGCACCGACATCCATGTTGTGATGGTGCCCGCCAACGAAATTGCCGAGGAACTGGGTATCCAAAAAGCTGCCAATATGGTACTGTTGGGCGCTTTGGTCGGTAGCAGCGACATTTTAGCCATCGAACACCTTAACAAAGCGCTTGATGCACACACTGCTGAGCGGTTAAAGAAATTTATTGACAAGAATAAAGAAGCGCTTGTGCGCGGTGCAGCTTACAAAGCCACTAAACCAGCCTGATTTAGACCTTGTGACTTAAATACTGCCCCCTGATGAGGGGCAGTATTTTCTTAACCAACATAGAAATAATAATCCGCTGAGCCATGCTCAGGCTGCATTACCGGGTGAGTTCTCTGCTTCAAGAATATTTTGAATGGCATCACTGATGCGTGTGGCGGTCTCCACGTTGTTCATCGTGTAAAGATGGATCCCGCGCACGTCATGTTCGATCAGGTCCATGATCTGTTCGGTGGCATAAAAGATCCCAGCGTCAGTCATCGCCTTCGGGTTGGCACTGTAACGGCTGAACAGCTTGGAAAGTTTCGCCGGCACGCTGGCACCGCTTAGTGTCACCGTCCTTTCAATTTGCCTGACATTGGTGATGGGCATGATTCCTGCTTCAATTGGCACATGGATACCTGCCTGCTCTACCTTTTCGCGGAAATGGTAAAACTTTTCATTGTCAAAGAAGAGTTGGGTGACCAGGTGTGTGACCCCGTTGTCAATTTTGATCTTCAGGTTTTCTATGTCTTTCTCCATTGATTCACACTGGTAATGCACCTCGGGGTAGCATGCCCCAATAAGGTTGAAACTTGCATCATATTTCTTGATAAAGGCTGCCAGGTCGCTGGCATGTTTGAAATCATCTTTTGGCGGCACATCCGGTGAGATGTCACCCCGCAGGACCATGATATTTTCGATCTTGTTCGCCTTAAGCTGTTCGAGTGTGGCCAGAACTTCATCACGATCGGAATTTACACAAGTCAGATGTGCTACCGGTTCGGTGTGGTAAGTTGAAAGGATTAACGATGCGATCTCCACAGTTTTATCACGCTGTGCTTTGCTGCCGCCCGCCCCATAGGTCACACTGATGAAGTCAACCGGTAATCCGCGTAACTTAAGCAGTGTGTTAAAGATCACGTTATAGGGCGTGTCTTTTTTGGGTGGAAATATTTCCAATGAAAAAGATGTTTTTTTATGATCGAAGATTTTGGATATGTTCATATTACTGCTCCCATTGCGACACCAATTTTAACCTGTGTTTCCAGTTTTAGGGAAACAGTGTCATCAAGAGTTTTAAGAAATATCTTAAATTAAACCACTTACCCGCAAATCCTGCTTTCTACTGCCTGGAATCGGGATATGCAATTGACATTATAATAGGCGGGTAATAGACCACAAGCCAAGAAAAGTGAAGAATCTATATGCGCAATATTAATATGTCATACCCGGACCTGAACGATGATGATCGCAATATTGTCCAGGCTGTCTTGCAGACCCCCAACCTGAGCATGGGCAAGTATATCCAACAGTTTGAGCGCTCCTTTTGTGATTTGATGAACTGTCACCATGCCATCGGTGTGAGCAGCGGTACTGCAGGCTTGCATCTGTGCCTTCGTGCGCTGGGTATAGAGGCAGGCGACCTGGTGCTCACCACGCCATTCTCCTTCGTAGCCTCAACCAACGTGATGTTGTTTGAGAAAGCCCTGCCTGTTTATGTGGATGTCGACCCCGTCACAGGGAATATTGATCCCCAACAGCTGGAACAGGCTGCGCAGGACCTGGTGGAGGGTGGTTCGAAGGCTCAAAAATGGCTGCCTAAACAAATTCCCGCCAAAGGCTGGCAAGCCGGCGGCGAGTTAAAAGCCCTTTTGCCAGTGGATGTTTTTGGACAGCCTGCCGATTATGACCTGATCAACCCGCTTGCCAGGCGTTATAACCTGCGCGTCATTGAAGACTCGTGTGAAGCCCTGGGCGCTGAATACAAGGGAAGAAATGCAGGTATGCTGGCAGATTGCGGCGTCTTTGCCTTCTACCCGAACAAGCAGATCACTACTGCCGAAGGTGGCATGATCGTCACCAATGATGCGAAGGCAGCAATGCTGATGAACGCCATGCGCAACCAGGGTCGCGCCCCGGGTGATACCTGGTTGGATCATACCTACCTGGGGTATAACTACCGCCTTGACGAAATGAGTGCCGCCCTGGGTGTCTCGCAGCTGGCAAGGCTGGAAGAATTGCTGACCAAACGACAGCAGGTGGCGGACTGGTATGCAGCGTATCTTTCAGATATCGACGAGATCGAATTGCCTGTGGTAGTAGAAAACACCACCCGGGTCAGCTGGTTTGTTTATGTGATTCGCCTGGCAAAAAAGATCGACCGTACCATTTTTGCTGAGAAACTTAAGCTTAAGGGCATCCCGGTCCGCCCCTATTTCTCCCCGATCCACCTGCAACCTTATATGCAAGAAATGTTTGGCTACCAGGAGGGTGATTACCCTGTGACAGAAGACCTTGGCGCACGCAGCCTGGCAATTCCCTTTTCCGGCAGGATGACAGAGGATGAAGTCACATATGTCAGCCAGGGCATCAAAGAGGCTCTCCTGTAGGTTATTTGTTTGCAGATCGCCAATCGATGAGCAAAGATTTTCCTCCAGAAAAGAAAGCAGGTCTGATCTTCTTGCTGGGGATCAGCGCGGTCCTGCTGCTTGTGATTATCTACCTGTTTTACAATGCGTACCTGAGTGAAGAAAACAGGGCATTCCAGCTCCAGGTCGGGGTTGCCTTGTTGTTGATTCCACTCTTGATCTTCTTCCTTTTCCGTTCGTACACATTGTTAAACATGAATTACAACCTCGGGCGCAGTGGTTTGAGCATCAAGTGGGGCTGGCGCCGGGAAGATATCCCCCTCAATGCCATAGAATGGATTCGGCCAGCCCGTGAAATGGGTTTTCACATTCCAAAGCCATGGCTTGTCCTGCCGGGGTCCATCCTTGGCAGCCGAAATGTCGAAAGCCTGGGAGTTGTTGATTTTGTCGCCTCCACAGGTGATGACCTGTTGCTGGTTGCCACTGGTCAAAAAGTCTTTGCCATTTCCCCGAAACAGCCCAGGGCTTTTAGCAGTGAATTTTCTTTGATTAATGAATTAGGCAGCCTGGAACCCTTACAGGCTTATTCCTATCGACCGCGCGTTGTGCTGCGATCGGTCTGGCAAAACCAGCGATCGCGCTGGTTGATCATTCTAGGGGTTGTCTCGCTTTTACTTTTAGTCGGCATTACAGCGCTCAGGGTGAATAACCGCGAAAGTATCACCTGGTTTGATGGCGAAACGGTTCCCGGTACCCGGCTGTTCCTGCTGCCGATCCTTAATGGGCTGCTCTGGTTGGTCGACCTGATCATGGGTGTTTTTCCTTACCGCCGTGGCACTGATGATTACCTGCCGGCATATGCCCTCTGGTCTGCTTCCATCCTGACCAGCCTTCTATTAATTATTTCCATCTTGCTGTTAAGGATTTAAGCCAATGAATACTTCCTTGTTGCAAGTGTTGGTTGGCATTTTCAGCGGTTTCCTGGTCGCCTACCTGGCTTATCGTGCCCGGGCACTTTCTCTGAGCGGTTTCTGGTCTGCTGCGATTGTTGGTTCCATAACCTTTGGCTTGGGTGGGATTGCCTGGGCTTTCCTGTTACTGGCCTTTTTCATTTCCTCAAGCTTGTTGTCAATTGCTTTCAAACAGAAGAAAAAATCTTTGAGTGAAAAATTTTCCAAAGGTTCACGCCGCGATTGGGCCCAGGTGCTTGCCAATGGTGGCGTGCCAACACTGCTGGCACTTTCCTGGTTCATTCTCAGGGAGGTCAATGTTGATCTGGCTGATTACGGTTGGGTTTGGCTGGCTTACGCAGGCAGCCTGGCTGCTGCTTCAGCTGATACCTGGGCCACCGAGCTCGGGGTGCTGAACAGCAGGCGTCCGCTACTCATCACTTCCCTCAAACCGGTTGACCCTGGTACCTCGGGCGGGATAAGTCTCACCGGGGCCATCTCCGCATGTGTTGGTTCTTTGTTTATTGCAATCCTGGCAGTGATCATGTCGTGGGCGGGTTGGGTCGAAAGAATGCCGCAGGTGATCAACTGGGGGCAGCTTGGCGTGATCACCCTGGCCGGCCTGCTGGGTTCACTGGCTGATTCCCTGTTGGGTGCCACGCTGCAGGCGATCTATTATTGCCAGTCCTGCGAAAAAGAAACCGAAAAGCACCCCTTGCATACCTGCGGATCCATCACCCACCTTGCCAGGGGACTGACCTGGCTCAATAATGACTGGGTCAACGTGACCTGTGTGGTGGTGGGTGCAGTTGTTGCCGGGCTGTTGAGTTTTGCATAGAAAAAAGGCATCCCCTGTCTCAACCCGGGGTTGCATTGGATTAAAAGAAATTGAGAAGGCTTATTTCTTCCTTCTGAGTGCCAGGATCAGAGTCACAACCCCTCCCGCCAGGAGGGCAAAGGGCCAGATGTATTTCATCCAGTTGTCAGCCCCCGCTGAAGCCAACAAACCAACCAGTGCCAGTGCCCCAGCCGGGTAGAGCGCCCACTTCATGCGTCCTTCAGGTTTGGGTAACACGTAGACCAGCAAAAAGGTCACTGCCAGGCCTAAAAAGAACAATCCGGCTTTGAACCACGTTTCATCCGGCACCAGGGTCAATCCCGCCAGGGACCACAGGACACCGCCCGGGATGATCGCCCACCAGTTGCTGTTGTTGATGTAGATCAACCAGAAACTTAACCCGATGGCGAACAATATGATCGCACCTGACCAGCCTGCAGATGCCTCCTGGTTTATCGAGCTCAATATGATGATAGCCCCGATCGCCAATAGGATACAACCCGGGATCAATGCCCACCAATTCCTGCGATCTATGATAAAAACCAGAATAAAGAACAAACCACCCAGGGCAATGATCGGACCAACCAACAGGGACCAGTCCATCTCAATTACTTTAAAGTTATTTAAGAGCAGTAGCACGCCCAGGATGACCAGCAGTGATCCACCGACAACCGGGATAATAACAGAGGATAACTTCTTCATATAAAACTCCTTTTGATGAATCTGAACCTGTCCTGATTTTACACGAAAACAGCCTGGCTGGCGTAAATCACCTGATTGTGACATGCTATAATTTCATCCAGGGAGAAAAATGGTTCCCATTTTTGGTCTGAAACGGTTTTTCAAGCAAAGGAAGAGGCTCCTCATGACCTTGTTGGTCATGGTCGTTTTGGTGTCCATACTCCTGTCAGCTTGTACTGATCGAGCCAATTTTTCCGGGACCAATGAGGTTCCCTTGACTGCGCTTGCCCCTCAAGAAGAAGCTTTGCTATCTCCCACAGCGATAAAAACCACTCTACCCACAGCAACTTCCACGCCCCAGGCCTTGCCGCAGGATCATCTGCCTGTATGGGGCACTTATGAAGGTCCCAGTATTGACCCTGTCACTGAGATCCCCCCTTACCTGGTAGGTTTGGAAAAACCGGGTGAGGTGTTAACCTGGGTTTTGCTGGGCATGGATGAGGAAGTTCCTTTCACCGGGCTGACCCCTGCCATCCACGTTTTGCTGATCAACCCGCGCACGGCCAAAGCCAGTGTGCTTTCCATCCCGGGAAACCTGTTGGTGTATATCCCGGGCTACACCATGCAGCGGCTCAGCGTGGTCTATTCCATTGGGGGCATGGCATTGTTTCGCAAAACGTTGGAATACAACTTTGGCTTAAAGGTTGACCGCTTTGTTTTGGCGCACCCGGGTGACTTTGAATGGTTGGTGGACGATGTGGGTGGGGTGGAAGTCAGTGTCCTTTACCCCATGCCCGATGCCTGTGGGGGGCTAGCCTCTGGGCCGCAGTTCATGACCGGCAACAAAGCCTTATGTTATGCTACGTATCTGTCAGGCATGGATGAGGTCGACCGACTGAGGCGGCAGCAACAACTTCTGCGTCTCATCTTTCTGAACCTGGTCGACAATGGCAATCTTTCCAGGTTGCCCGTGCTTTATGCTTCATACCAGGATTGGGTTTTCACAGATATCTCTCTTGCGGAATTGACTTCTTATGTGCCCCTGGCTTTAAAATTGGCTGACCCTGAAAGGGTAAAATATTTTATAATAGGATATGAAGCCATCCGTGTCTGGCAGTTGCCTGATAATTCGCAGGTTCAGGTTTTCCTGCCTGATCAACAGGCTGTGCTTCAGATCATTAAAAATGCAGTGGATGTGGTCATGATACCATCTCCGTTGACGGACCTGGTCACCACGTTGGAGTATGAATTAACCGCCGCGGTTTCGGCTGAGGTGCCCGAAAGCACCCCATTCCCAACCCAATCTCTTGCTACTACTCCGACCAGTGGAAGTCTTTCAACGACGACACCGACGCCCACCCGAACGCCCACTCCGATATTTCAACCAACCAGTCCGTTGTATCCATAATGGATGCACATGAAGTGGTCACTTATGCATTTGATTGCATGTAACGTTCGAAAAATTTTTATGGTCATCCTGACCCTTGTGGTCTGTTTGGTCGTGCCTGGTGTGGGTTTCAACAACCAGGTGAATGCCAGGTCTGCCTGGTTTGACGGCCCCGACCGTCACGCCGTGATCACGGTTGACTTTACCACTTATGAATGGTGGTTGCTTTCATGGAAGAACTCCCAGGTGCTTTGCCAGTTGTATATCGAACATGAAGGATGGCCTGACAGTGAAGAGGTGCGCCATTTTTGTGGCACTTCGTTGCTTGCACAATGGATGAGCACCCAGCCATGCGTCTTTAGTGACACAGTGACCAGCGCGGCGCAATGCTCAGGGCTCTACCTTCACCAGGCAAGTGTTACCCCCTCCAAGCGTGATCTCAAGATCGAGCTTGATCCACCAGATGTGGAACTTTCGATAGCGGGCTGCAACCCTCTGCCTCCTGAAAATCGCTGTACCACATTGCCCAGTCTTCACCTCGAAGGGGTCGAGCCACTTCCCAACGAGATGATCATCAGCATCCAGGGCTTCATTGACAACGTCCCATTTGACTGTCCTGGACCCAGTTGTGAGATTCCCATCGGGGCAACCGGTTCTGCGGGTGTCCCGATCCAATTTTGGGCAAATTCCAGTTATGGCGATTCCAGTGAGATTTTCACTGCACGGATCAGGGTCATTGCCCAGGGAGACTTTGCCTCCCCTGAGGAAATTTCTAGCGATGAGCCGCTCTATTTTGTAGACATCCTCAGCGATAAATTGCAGGGTAATATCACCTCAACCTGTTCACAGATCTGGTCTTCTTTCACACCGGTGGGCGGCGCACCACGCTGGCTTGCCACACCACTCTATGTCCAGGATCTGGTATCTTCACAGCAATATTACTACCTCGCCGGTTCACTGATCGAAGAAAGCGTGGTCGATGCCAGCGCCTGTGAAAATGGTGGCCTTGAAAGAGGCGGGGTTGCTAATCAATGTGGTGTGGAAATTGCGGAACCGCTGGTTAAGGATTGGCAGAACCAGTTTGATGGCGAAATTCTGCGCATTGCCAGTGAGACTGGCGTGCCAGCGCAGCTGATGAAGAATATTTTCAGCCAGGAAAGCCAGTTCTGGCCGGGCATTTACGGTAAGGTCAGCGAAGCCGGCCTGGGGCACCTCAGCGATCTGGGTGCTGATACGGTTTTACTTTGGAACCCGAGTTTCTTTAGCCAGTTCTGTCCCCTGATCTTGTCCACCGATGCCTGCCAAAGAGGTTTTGGTAACCTGGACCTGGCTGACCAGGAAATGCTGCGCGGGGCACTGGTGCAGAAGGTCAATGCAGCCTGCCCGGATTGCCCGATGGGCATCGATCTTGAAGAAGCCAATTACAGCATCAGCATTTTTGCACGCAGTCTCTTAGCCAATTGTGAACAGGTGGGGCAGATCATCCAGAA
>CAYSZB010000001.1:123088-128562 GCA_964435475.1 uncultured Anaerolineaceae bacterium
TTTTTGCACGCAGTCTCTTAGCCAATTGTGAACAGGTGGGGCAGATCATCCAGAACGCCACCCAAACCAAAGCGGGCGAGGCTGCCAGTTATGAGGACCTGTGGAAGTTCACCTTGACCAATTACAATGCCGGCTCGGGCTGCCTGATCAATGCCATTCAACGCACAGCGGCCATGAATCAGCAACTCGATTGGGCAAATGTTTCCTCCCACCTGGAAGAGGGCTGCCAGGGTGCGATTGCTTACGTAGACGCCGTATCCAGGATGCCTGAGCCAGCGGCTGACGTGTTAACCAACACGCTGGATGAGGTGGTGATTGGTGCACAGACTTCCGACCAGTTGGTGCCTTAAGGCGGTTGTACGATCTGGTTAAACAAAAATAGGCAGTCGATTGACTGCCTATCTGTTTTAATGATCAGTACTGCTTACTTGCCGGAACGTAATTCTGCCAGCTGCGTTTCCAACTCAAGACGCTTTTCTTTGGACGCATTGCTGATCTCAGTGCGGATGTTGCCGATCAGACCACTGATCCGCTTGCGAATCTCAATCCCGGGAACGGGTGTCAATAACAGCACCAATGCACTGCCCACGATGCCGCCTAAAACTGTACCGAATAAAATTGCCAAGAATTTTCTCATTTCTACCTCCTGATAAACGATCTACAATGCTTATTATAGCTTAAAGCAGCCGATAAAATCCGTAAATACAACCATACTGACCACAGCTGTGATGTTTCATCAGCTGTGGTCAACAAGGTGTCGCATCTACAACCAGTTCGATATCCATTCATGCTTACCATTAAAACCATATTCAATTCATCTGACCATGGCATCCATGTGTCTTTCAAACCGGGTCTGTAATGGCATCTACAGGCGGTTTGCCACAGGATGGACCTTCTTACAGGAATTCTGAGAAGGTTACCAGTTAATTTTCAGTTCCAGGTTACGGTCAATATTAGAGCTGTGCCATCTGTGAGGCAAAATCAGCCAGTGAATCTGCGCGAATGGATGAAAGGCGCGCTTTTACGTCACCGCTAATGTTGAATGCCTCACCGCCGAACCCTGAAGAGATCGCCTTGCCAGGATTGTTCAGTAAGGTCTGGCGGAATTGACGGTTGATCACCGCTGCAGTTAATATTCGACTGCACTCTTGCTGTAATTTGAAGTCTTTTGTCATCTTGCATACTCCTTATGAAGCGATTTTGGCGCACCGGCCGACCACAAAAATGTAAAAATGCCACCGGCGACTAAAATATCTCCAAGACTAAAAGCCACTTTGTAAAAGTTGAATAAATTGATCTTAAAAACGTCCGATAAGATCCAGGCCCGGGTGTTGCTGACCGGGATGACCATGTCCTTACTGAAACCGTGTCGTTGCCATAACTGCCATGAGTTGTTTGAAACCTGCAGTTGATCGAGTGTTTCAGGACTGATCGGCATCCAGCCATTGTTGAGGCAGATCACGATCAAATTGAGCATCAGTCCAAAGCCCATAAGCCAAATACCGGCCTGTTTTGTATTGAGCCACACAAACAAGAGCAGCAACAACTGGCTGCCGATCAGGATAACCGGCACCCACTGGTTGGGTATCTGTTCACGTGTGACTGGCAGGAAGAATACGAAAAATTGGGGCAGAAATCCCAGGAACACGATCCACAGGTGCTTAAGCACGGATGGTGTGTAAGCTGTTGATCTCTTTTTTGCTCGTATTATGCCTGCAACAAGTCCGAAATTTGCTGCAATGGCAAAGATCATTTCATGCCAACCCCGCCCATGGCATCGGGGGCTCCGGCAGCCAGGGCGAAGAGCACCAGTGAGACGACAGCAATTGCGATCCTGATGACATTCGGGTTAACTTTTGTCACAACCAGGTCTTTGAGGGTGGATAACTTTTTCATTTCTATTTCTCCTATAACAATATGATTTTTGGATTTTGTCTCTCGACATTCAACAATTATCACAATAGCGAGCACCAAATATGGCATCAAATGAGGCTCAAATTGGTAAATATGTTGAATGTATAGACAATATATCAGAATATTGACAATTATTGATAGGTATTAAATTAAATTGGATTAATGATTGATAGGCAGGGATTAATGATATGGTAAGTGTCGTTTTAAGTTCATCCCACCAGGGACTTGTATAATTCTTCTGTCTGGCGTGTTGGTGGGGCGGCGACTTCTTCCCAAAGCAGTTCCCGGCAGCGTTCATACTGACGCACGATCGCTACCCGGTTTCCCATGGCGGCATAGATTTGCATGGCAATACGATGCGCATCCTCATTGCACGGGTCATCTGTTAACACCTGGTTGCAGTACTTCAATGCAGTTTTGTAATTGCGTTTTTCAATGAACAGGTGGGTCAGGTGCATCAGTGCTTCAATGTACATTTGTGAGTAGTTTTCGCGATCTGCCACGATCCATGATTGATCGATCTCTGTCAGGAAAGGACCATGGTAACACTCAACTGCAGATTTGTAGTGGTTTATCTTGTCCTGGGAGTCTTTAGCTTTCTGCGCCAGGTCAAACTCGGTCTTGAAAGACTCGGCATCAAACTCGTAATCCATTGACCAGTTGAAGTGGTAATACTCATCCTGCAGAACGACACTTTGTTTCCCAACAGCGTGCCGCACACGGTACAGGGCATTCTTAAAACGCAGTTTCAGGTCTTCAGGTGAAGCATCCGGCCAAAAATATAACCCCACCTGTTCTTTGGTCAAACCTTCAGGGTGAGAAAGGAAGAGGAAGAAAAGGTCGCGGGCGGATTGGGTTTGCCATTCTTTGCTGGTTATGTAGCGGTTATTAATGCGCACCCGTGTTTTACCAAATGACTGGATGACCATCTTCGGCGGCGCAAAAGGAACAATGCTTGCCTGGTGGCGCACGTTCCTGCGCAGACCCGGCAGCCTTGCTTCAAAATTATCCAGGGGAGTTAAAAGTTCCTTGACCTGCCTGCCCAGGTTGCCTTTGACCGACCTCAAAAAAGCCTCATATTCGCGGCATAGCAAGATCAACGGTATAGCTGTATCGCTGGTGGCAATGATGTAACTGATCTTTTTCAGCGTCTCGCTGGCCTCGATCTTTTCGCCCAGCATGATCTCTGCAAAGGCGATCAGCAGCATGGAGCGGTTGATCTCGGTGTGGTGACCGTGTGTCTTAAAATAATCGTAGCAGAAGGCCAATAATTCATTGGCTTCCTTCACCCGGTTTGTCTTGAGTAACAGGTCAGCTCGCGCCAGGTTGCCCAGGTTGATCTCATAAGCAGAACCGCCGGATTGGGCTGTCAGCAGTGCAGCATCAATCATATTTTCTGCCCGTGGAAAGTTTTCCTGGATCCGGTACAGTACACTGCCCGCCAGGTCGAGGTAAAAGATCAGGAACCGTTCGCCAAGCTGCCTGGCGATGTCCAGGGCTTGTTTATACACGTCCTGGGCTTCCCGGTAAGCTTCCAGGTCGCGATACAGATCTCCCAGGCTGGTCAGCCCATAGGCTTCTAAGCGCGGGTTGTTGCCACTGCGTGCACATTGGATCGACTTCTCAAAGGTGTGGGCGGCGGTCTCAAAATCACCCCGCAGATGTTGCAGCACCCCCAGGTTATTAAGCAGGTTTGCCTGCCAGGTGAGGTTTCCTTCCGCCTGCCAGAAGCTCAATGCCCGCTGGTAGTCATGTTCTGCCTTGGCATGCTCCCCTAGGGCTTTGTGGATGGTGCCTAACTCAAACAGCACTTTGGGGATAAAGGGTTGCCCGTTGACGCTCTGAAAGGCAACTAGCGATTGATCGAGGTAATTCAGGGCTTCTTTGAGTTCACCCTGCTGGTAAAAGGTCACGCCGATCGTTCGCAAAGCTTCCGCTCTGACCAATTCATCTTGTGGGCGATTGGCAAGCATCTCCAATGCTGTGCGGGAATCACTGAGCGCCTGGGCATAATTTCCTTGCAGGCGGTAGGCTGTGGCCTGCCGCACCAGGGTCAGCGCTTTCGTGTGGATATCGGGAGAATTTTCCAACAGGTTCAACACCTGATGCGACCGGCGCAGGCTTTCCTGCAGGTTGCCGCGCATGGTAAATAGTACGCTTTGTAGTGACAGCAAGGCAGGGTTGCTGTTAAGCATCGCAACTGGCAGGTCATCCAACCACTGGTGCAGGGTGACCAGCTTTCCTTCAGCCACCATGGCTGAGCCGCCTTTTTCGATCAGTTGCACAATTGAAACCGGCTCATCCAGCTGGTGATACAGGGAATAAGCCCGCTCCCAATCGCGACACTCGACCAGGTTCCCTGCCAGAGACAGTATGATCTTGCGGGTCTCTTCTGGTCTTTCACGTTTGATCTGGGTTTGCAGGAAGTCACGGAATAAATGATGATAGCGCAACCAGGATTCCTTGCCTTCGCCGATCGGCAGAACGAACAGGTTGAACTGAACTGCTTTCTGCATCAGGTTCCACCAGTTGATCTTTATCCCCAGTGTCTTGCCGATCACTTTCTCACAGGTGGCTGCATCGAATTCTTCCAAAAGTGATGAACGCAGCAGGAAATCCTGCATTTCAGGTGTCTGTTGGTCCAGTACCTGTTGGGCCAGGTAGTCATACAACCCGATGCCGGAATTTTTTGCCAGACGTAATCGCTCGCTGATCCCTTCGCCCATCAGGTGAGTCGAAAGCAGCAAACCGGTGATCCAGCCTTCGGTCTGTTGATTGATATCGATGGCCGTATCCTTCGAAATGTTCATCTGGTAGTTGCGTAATAGCAGTGCCTGAATTTCTTCCGGCAAAAATGCCAGTTCATCATAGCTCAAGCCACCCACCTGGTTACGCGCCACCAGCAGTGGCAGGTCTGGCAACGTCAACAGGCGGCGGGATGATATGAACAGGTGGGCATTCTCATCCAGGTCCTGCACCAGTGAATTGATGAATTGGTTGACCTCTGCACTGTCTTCGACCAGGTGAAAATCATCCAGGATGATCACAAATTCTTCGCCAATATGTTCATAAGCATCATTAACCAGGGTGGAAACCAGCCACGGGATGTTCAGGTTGTCCTGCGTCGAGTTGGTGATCGCTGAAAATGTGCTGATGCCGAAAGCCGGGAAGCGCGACTGAACGCTGGCTACCAGGTGGGTGATGAAGCGGATCAGGTCGCAGTCCAGGGCGTCAATTGAGAACCAGCAGATCGGCCAGGGGGTCTGGGTGGCAAAATCAACCAGCAGCGAGGTCTTGCCATAACCAGCCGGGGCTGCCAGGATGGCCAACTTGACATCCAGCAGGTCGTTCATCAGGTCTAGCAGACGTTTACGCGATAGAATATCCTCCCGCCGTCGCGGCAGCGTAATCTTCGTCTTTGTGATCGCTAAACCTGTACTCACCTGGTTCATCCTATTAACTATCTTACTATTAAACTCATTGATAAGTCATTAGTGACTAAACTTTTGAGTTTTCTATAGAAATTAGAAAAATGGCAAATTATTCGTGATCAGGTCTTA
>CAYSZB010000002.1:0-51149 GCA_964435475.1 uncultured Anaerolineaceae bacterium
AAGCCCTGTATGTCCAGCTTGTCGCGCAAGGTAGTCAATCACTTGGCGACGCCATCAAAGTAGGCGCTGCGATCGAGGAGATCGACATCCTCGACCTTGAAGAAAGCCTGGCAGAGACCGACAAAGCCGATATCACCAGGGTTTATCAGAACCTGTTGAGAGGCTCCTACAATCATCTGCGCGCCTTTGTTTCAACCCTGGCACGCCAGACAGGTGAGGTGTATGCTCCCCAGTACATGGAGACCGAGGCGTACAGTGAGATCGTTCCCGCAACCACACCAACCGGCAACCCAAGGCGCGGAGGGCGAAGGAATTAAGCGGGTCTGCTCTTCGCTGGCGGGAGATTAGAATAGCCAGATATCTCCCAAATCCAAGACGAAATTTCATAACGGATAATAGACAATAAATGTCTATTATCCGTAATTTATATTTTTAATGATCAGGTGAGACATACTTATCCTTTTTTTGTTATCCTACTTAACCAGCAATCCCAGCTATCGCATATAATTCATAAATTCAAGGATCCATCACTATGAAAACGCTTCTGCATCGAACCATCCTATTCATTTTTGTTTGTTTTTTGGCGAGTTGTTCGCCATTGATCTCATCCCCCGTATCCACCACAAGCTCAGCACAAACGGCTGAAATGATATTGGAGACCCCGGAGGTCCAGGCACTGGAACCCACCAAAACTATTCCAATCCCCACTGCAACCAGCACCCCCCTGCCCACCTCCACCACCACGCCAGAACCGGTCGCTGACCTGCATGACATCTCCACCTGGCCGGTAGAGATGCAGGATTATTTCAACCGCCCTCCTGAAGAATGGAACAACCCCAGCAAGCAATATGTGTCTGGGTCAGAATTTAATAGATTTTTTCAACAAGCAAGAAGGGACTTTTTAACCAATCATGGCATTGACACAGCTCATAAGACCGACGAAGAGATCTTTCTTGAATATAGACAGTGGGCATTTGACAATAAACAAATAGGAGTGTGGTCTCCCCAAGAAATTACGCAAGTTAGAGGAGGAGCATTTACTATTTCTTGGACAGAAGGAACAACAAGAGATGCTCCAGTGCATGGTGGAAACAATCGATCAGCAAATTTGAGGATTGATCCAGAATCAGAAGGATTGATTTCACAACTTTTGACTGAACATATGTATACAGTAACAATTTTTGGTACGGATGTTAACTTGACTCCAAATGCTGGCTATATGGGGATTAACGCAGGTTTGGTCAGGATTCCCGGAGTTGATCCACAAGATGAAGTGCTGATCTACTTAACATATAGAGAGAACAATATTACTTACGATGATTTAATTAGCATTCCATTACAACCCACAAGTCACAATGTCGGAATTCCAATTCTTGATGGACACCAAACGGTTATTTCAGTAAATACACCCTTTACATTGTCTCCGGCAATTAATGGGTTATGTTCAGGTGGACAAGATTTTTGTTTGAATGGAAGAAAAATGCCATTTTTAACACTTCAGGACTTACTGAATGGTTTTGGACAAACCACAATAGTTAATCCGTATTATGCAAGTCCCTCCGATCGAGCAGAATTGAATTCGATTGGAGATTTAGGACCTCATTATATTGAGCGAGGTTATGCTGTCGGTTCTTTCCCAGATTTATCGCTGATTGACATGTCTCTCCCCTGGGAGGAGTAGAACTGGCTTGGACCTTGAATGATGACAGGATTATTAATGAATGGAAAATAAAATTTGAACAAGGATTTTATTTTTAATGGATTAATTGAATGAAAACAAACACATCACCTAAAATCTCCCTATTACTATCATCAACAATCGTCTTAATTGCACTAAACCTGGTCGCCTGCATTCCCCACCAGAGTGTAACTACTCAGTTATCGATCTCACCAACCGCAGAAGTTCTTCCAACCCAACAGGATATTCAAACACCTACTGCACAGCCCACCGCAACCAGTACCCCCCTGCCATCCGCCACCAGCACACCAGAACCGGTCGCTGACCTTCATGACCTCTCCACCTGGCCGGTTGAGATGCAGGAATACTTCAACCGCCCTCCAGAAGAATGGAACAACCCGACCAGGCAATATGTGTCTGGTGCAGAATTTAATTTATTTTTCCAACAAACAAGAAGAGATTTTTTAACAAGAAATGGCATTGAAACATCAAAGAAAACCGATCATGAAATCATGCTTGAATATCAGAGATGGGCATTTGAGAATAAAAAGATCATGATCTGGTCGCCACAGGAAATCGCACTGGTCTTGGGAGGTCCATTCAGGATTGCTTATATTGAAGGAACAGAAAGAAACGCTCCGGTGCATGGGGGGATTTTCTTATCAAGTCATTATAGATCAAACCCCGGCAATGACCACTTAGCACATGTAATAGCTGAACATCAATATTCAATCGACATATTTGGAGTTCAAGTTCAAAGACCTCCAAACAGTGGCATTATTGCGATTTATTCAGGAGTGATAAAAATACCAGGTGTGAACATTCAAGATGAGATCCTTATTTATTTAACATATAGAGAGGATGGTGTTAACTTCAGTAATTTAGTAAGCATTCCGCTTCAGCCAACAAATCAAAACCAAGGCGATGTTTCTCTTGATTTAAATGGCAATTTAACAAAAATAAACATTTCGTTTTCTTTACAACCAGCGATTACTGGTTTATGTTCAGGAGGACAAGACATATGCCTGAATGGGAGAAAAATGACTTTCCTTTCTCTTGAAAACCTTATTAACGAAATGGGCACTGTAACAATTGTTAATCCTTATTATGCCGGTCCTACAGATTTGGGAGGATTCGAGTCAATCGGAGATTTAAGTGATCAGCATATAGAAAGAGGATATACTGTTGGGTTTAATCAATCAAATTTGATTGATATGTCATTCCCTTGGGATGATTAAGCTGGCTTAATCATTTGATTGAGTACATAAGAAATTATCGCATGGGTCTTAATATTCGATCAATAATTTTTTCGTATAAAGGTGTGTACGATGAAATCAAATATATTACTTAAAATCTCATTATTACTTATTACCTTTGCCTCAATTGCATTTAGCCAGACCGCCTGCATTCCCCAGCAGAGTGCAACTATCCAGCCATTGATTTCTCCAACCGCAGAAGTTCTTCCAATCCAACAGGATACTCAAATACCTACTGCACAGCCCACCGCAACCAGCACCCCCCTGCCATCCGCCACCAGCACACCAGAACCGGTCGCTGACCTTCACGACCTCTCCACCTGGCCGGTTGAGATGCAGGAATACTTCAACCGCCTTCCAGAAGAATGGAACAACCCGACCAGGCAATATGTGTCTGATGTTGAATTTCACCGTTTTGTCCAACAAGCACGGCGCGACTTCTTAACCGCCAATGGCGTAGCCGATGCAGGATCGATGAACCAGGAAAAGTTATTTATGGAATACTTGCGGCTGACCAACAAAATACCAATAATAATGACATTATCACCTCTAGAACTGAGGGAAATGGTATCAGATCCCCAAAATGTCGGTGCATCATTCATTCACTTTGATGACGAAAGTTCAACAATGACTGAAGGATTATTTGTCAATTATAGTTTCAGAGACAATGATGAAGCTTTTGAGATTATGAAGAATAGGGTAATTAATTATCGATTTACGATTAATTTGTTTGGTCAGCCAACCGAAGTGGCACGTGCTTTTTACCAAGGTGTGATGGGCGATGAAATTGGCCTTTTTCTTCTACCAGGAATAAATCAAAACGAAGGTATTGGAGTTTTAGTCCATTATGTAAATGAAAGTGGAAGACATTGTTATTTACCTTTAGCTACTCACTTTGAGGATGAGGTAATTCGTGTTGGAGATATTGTTGTACTTTCGGGATTAGGAACATCTTTGGATGAAACTGTAGTTAACGGTGCGCATATCAATCCAAAAGGTAGGGCTGATATGGCGCCAGTGACTTTGGATGATTTGATGAATAATATCGGGTTAAAAATACAAATTTATCCCGACACTGATAATAAATTGACTATTAATCAGTCTTTCCCATTCCAACTTGGACTTGAGGGTGGACAAAGATTTGTATTTAATCAACCTGAATTACTACCTCCCATCGTTTATCCATGGTCTCAACCATGATATACCATTGGATCTCATTTCAACCATTTCTAAATATAGTTTATTTACAAAAATAAGTAACTCTGATGAAAACACTAAAACCATTATTCTTCCTACTTGCTGTTTCATTTGTACTTTCAGCCTGTGCGCCAACTCCAACGCTTACCCCTGCAATAGATGTCACCAGCATTCCACCAACGGCGACAATGACTGCAACAACACCCCCAACAACAATCCCCACATCAACCAGCACACCCTTGCCCACCCCTACCAGCACCCCGGAACCG
Source organism: uncultured Anaerolineaceae bacterium (assembly GCA_964435475.1). Taxonomy (GTDB): domain Bacteria; phylum Chloroflexota; class Anaerolineae; order Anaerolineales; family Anaerolineaceae; genus CAYSZB01. Next base: position 4,401 of record CAYSZB010000002.1, read on the forward strand.
GTGGCTGACCTGCATGACATCTCCACCTGGCCGGCAGAGATGCAGGATTACTTCAACCGTCCCCCGGAAGAATGGAACAACCCCACCAAGCAATACGCTTCCGATGTTGAATTTCATCGCTTCATCCTTCAAGCCCGCCGCGACTTTTTAACTGCAATTGGTATAAGTGAAGCAGGGTCGATGAACAAGGACGCATTGTTGTTGGAGTACTTAAAATGGGGCAATGATAATAAGCAGATATTGGTCCTGACACCCATTGAGCTCCGCAGTTGGTATGCTGATACTGAAAATATTGGTATGTTTTATCAGCATATCCTGCCCAACAATTCCGGGGTCCAGGTACTTGAAGGCATTTTTTTAAACATAAAACTGCAGGACAATACGAAGAATGTGCAGGAATTGGTTGGTTTATTGCTTGATGAAAGCTTTCGCCTGCCCGTTTTTGGCCAGGAAGTCCTGTTCCCTAGACATAATTATGAAGGGGTTCAGGGAGATGAGATCGGTTTGTTCCTCTTGCCAGGCATCCCCACTGATCAGGGAATTGGGGTCCTGGTGCATTTTGTGAATAATAAAGGAAATCATTGTTACCAACCGCTTGCCACCCATTTCATCCCTTTGACCATCAACAAGGGAGAACTTGTATACAATGCAGGAGGTAGGGCTATCGCTCCTATAGAAGCAGATATTGTGATGGGAGCAGCCCACACGGGTGCACTGGGTGGACACAACAGTGTACCGATCACTTTGGATGATTTGGTAAACAATATCGGTCTGAAGATCGCCATCAGGCCGGATCATGGATGGGATGGTTGGACCGTCGAGATCTATCCCTGGAATTTGGGTCTCGAGGGTGGTCAGACGTTTGATTTTGAACAAAGTCCGTTTCTTCCACCGATAGTATATCCCTGGTCACAACCTTAATCTTCTTCCTGGTAAAATTTTATCTATATAACAAAGTAGAATTCAATTATGAAAGCAATTGCTATTGCCCACCCCAATATTGCCTTCATTAAATATTGGGGTAATCTGGATGAAAACCTGCATATCCCTGCCAACGGATCGATCTCCATGTGCCTGGAGGAGCTCACCACCCGCACCTCAGTCATCTTTGATCCCAGCCTGGCCCAGGATCAACTGACCCTGGATGGGCAGTCCATGCAGGGTGAGGCACTGACCCGCGTCTCCACATTCCTCGATCATGTGCGCCGCCTGGCAGGACTGAAAATCTATGCGCAGATAAACAGTAGGAACAACTTCCCCTCCGGTGCCGGCATCGCCTCCTCGGCATCTGCCTTCGCTGCCCTGGCACTGGCTGCCACCGCAGCCCTGGGGCTTGACCTCTCTGAGCCTGCCCTTTCTAGCCTGGCACGCCTGGGCTCCGGTTCTGCCTGTCGCTCCATCCCCCCCGGGTTCGTGGAATGGCTGCCCGGCACCTGCCATGCGGATTCTTTTGCCATCTCGATCGCTCCCCCTAGCCATTGGGACCTGGTGGACTGCATCGCCATCGTCGACCGCACTCACAAGCGCACCGGTTCCGCCCGGGGCATGGCGTTTGCCCAAACCAGTCCACTGCAGGCTGAGCGCATCAAAACCGCCCCTGGTCGCCTCGATCGCTGTCGCCAGGCTATCCTGAAGCGTGATTTTGACGCCTTAGCGGATGTGGTCGAACAGGATTCGGAGTTAATGCATGCGGTAATGCGCACTTCAATTCCGCCCCTCGAATACATGCAGGCTGCCACGCATAGGATAATTACAGCGACGCGTGATTGGCGAAAAGAAGGCCATGCGGTCTGTGCCACGGTGGATGCCGGGCCAAATGTGCATGTGATCTGCCTGGCGGCTGAGCAACCCTTCGTTGTGAAAAGCCTGCAAGAGATCGCGGGTGTTAACGAAGTTCTAACTGCCAAACTAGGCAGCGGGGCTTGCCTGGCTGTATAATCCTTATATAATATCCATGCTCGTTTGGGTATAATTTCAAGACATTTTTAGTTACCACCTTTGGTAACCTGACAGGAGCATTTAAAGATAATGGAAATAATCTGGATCATATTGCAGTTCGTGGTCATCCTCGGGCTGTTGATTTTCTTTCATGAATTGGGGCATTTTTTGGCATCCAAAGCAGTGGGCATCCCGGTTCTGGAGTTCGGCTTTGGCTATCCGCCGCGCATGGTCAGGCTTTTCACCTGGAAGGGCACCGAAGTGACCCTCAACTGGATCCCCTTTGGCGGTTTTATCAAAGCCCAGGGAGAGACTGATGACAAGGTGGAAGGCGGCATGGCATCTGCAACAGCCTGGAAACGCCTGATCATCATGATCAGCGGTCCCTTGATGAACTTCATCGTCGGTATCATCGTGCTGATCGTCATGTACACGGCCCTGGGCACGCCTGCTTCGAACCAGGTACTGATCAGCTCAATTTCAGACAATTCACCTGCCCAAACTGCCCAACTGGCGGTCGGTGACATCATCCTTGAGGTGGATGACATTCCTGTTGAGAGTATCGAAGGATTGCAAGCTACGATCAAGGAAAAAGCCGGCAGCGAACTCAGCCTGTTGGTCCAGCGCGGTGAGGAGACCCTGGAAATCAGACTGACGCCCCGGGTGAACCCGCCCGAGGGACAGGGTGCCGTCGGGATCGGGTTGAGCAACCCGCTCAAACCCATGCCGTTCGTTAAGGCAATCGGCTATTCCTTTGAGACTGCCTACATGCAGGCAAAACAGACGATCATGCTGCCAGTCAACCTGATCAAGGGCAGCATCCCGGCATCGGATGCCAGGATTGTAGGCTTCAAGGGCATATTTGACATCTACAACCAGGCCGGGCAGATGGACGAGGAAACCTCGGTGGCTATGGCACAGCCCCTGCCCATATACCGCATGTCGGTGATCGCCATGGTTTCGATCGCCTTTGGCCTGACCAACCTGCTGCCCATCCCCATGCTGGATGGTGGTCAGATCCTCTTCCTGCTGCCCGAATTGTTATTCAAAAAAGCGATCCCGCGCAAGGTGGTCAACGCGGTGAACACGGTATTTTTCATGCTGTTGATTTTGCTGATGGTTTACATCACGATCATGGATTTTGTAAAACCAATTTTTTAATAAGAGTGAGATTCGATGCAAGAGACACCAGATTTTTCCATTGTGACAAGTGCTTTAGTGGACGAAACAAGGCCTTTTCCGCCCAAATTGCTGTATCACCTGTCATCCTTAAGCCCATCTGAAGCCATACAGCTCAAACACACCTGGCCTGAGGTCAGGGTGGAACGGCGCAGGGGAATATTGGAAGACCTTGAAGACCTGTCGGAAAAAGACGACCTGCTCATCTTTGATGAGATAGGCAAGATCGGCTTAAAAGATCCCGACCCCCAGGTGATCATCAATGCGATCAAGCTTCTGTGGCAGACAGAGGACAAGAGACTGGTCCCGGTCTACCTGGATCTGCTAGCCATGCATGCGGATGAGAGCGTGCGGGCAGCAGCGGGAAACATTTTGGGCAATTTTGTCTACCTGGGCGAGATCGAGTCGATCCCGGCAGCATTATTGAAGCGGATCGAAGAGGCTCTGCTGGAAGCAAACCATAATGACCGCTCGGACCTGGTGCGGCGGCGGACGCTGGAATCGCTCGGCTACTCCAGCCGACAGGAGGTGGAAGGGCTGATCAAGATCGCCATCAAGCACAAGGATACCCTTTGGCTGGAAAGTGCACTTTTTGCCATGGGGCGCTCAGCAGACGAAATGTGGGACAAGGATGTGCTACGCATGCTGCACCACGAGGACCCGGGTGTGCGCATCAGCGCCATTCATGCAGCCGGTGACCTGGCGATCGATGAAGCCCGCTCCTACATGATGGATTTGCTGGAAGAAGAGATCGAAGACGACGAAATGCTCTCCGAGGTGATCTGGTCACTATCGCAGATCGGTGGTCATGGTGCCCGCGAGACCCTTGAAGGACTACAGGATAAGACGACGGACGAGGACATCCTCGACCTGATCGAAGACGCGCTGGACAACCTCAGCCTGACCGAAGACGCCTCGCTCTTTGAACTGATGGATGTTGACCTCGAGGGTGATGAGGACGAAGAGGACATTCTTAACCTTGATGAAGACCTGGGAGACGAGGAACTGTAGCTCCTAAATGGGTTGAACAAAATGCAACGTTTTCACTGCCTTATCGATGGACGCGTCCAGGGGGTGGGCTTTCGCTATTTTGTTATCCGCCAGGCAGAAGCATTGGGGTTGACCGGTTGGGTTGCCAATCGAATGGATGGTCGGGTTGAAGTGACCGCCGAAGGCGAGTATGATCAACTTCAGGAACTGCTGACCAAACTTAACCAGGGTCCAGGCGGAGCGTTTGTTTCAGATATTTCGGTTGAATGGCAGGCTGCGTCGGGTGAATTTGATCATTTTGGTTTGCGCAGCCTGCGTTAGCTGAGATCACCCGATAAGAGTTGCGCTTTTTTCCAGGGGGGCAGGTTGGATTCTTCCACCAGTAGGGCTTTGAGCTCATAAACCTGGTCGCGCAGCAAAGCAGCGCGCTCAAATTCCAATTCTTTTGCAGAGGCACGCATCTGTTTTTCAAGCTCCTCGATCAACCGGGCAAGTTCAGCCCTTTCCATGCGTGTGGCAAGTGGTCTGCGTTTTTCCCGCTCATCAGCACCAGTCGCCACTGCCGCAGCTGTCAGGCGATCCGTGATATCCCGGACTGATTTGACGATGCCCACCGGTTCAATGTGGTGCTCCTTGTTGTACGCATCCTGTTTGGCTCGACGGCGGTTGGTCTCATCGATCGCCTTGATCATGGCATCGGTCATCTTGTCAGCGTACATGATCACCTGCCCGTTTATGTGACGGGCAGCGCGACCGATGGTTTGAATGAGCGCGGTGGCAGACCGCAGGAATCCCTGTTTGTCGGCATCCAGAACAGCCACCAGGGAGACTTCAGGCAGGTCCAAGCCCTCGCGCAACAGGTTAATGCCCACGATCACATCGAACACCCCCTTGCGCAGGTCGCGCAAAATGCCCACCCGCTCAAGTGTTTCCACTTCCGAGTGAAGGTAATGCACCTTAATACCCAGTTCCATGATGTAATCCGCCAGGTCTTCAGCCATGCGTTTGGTCAGCGTAGTGACCAAGACCCGCTCACCCCTTTCAACCCGCTTGTTGATCTCACCCACCAGGTCGTCCACCTGCCCGTAACTGGGGCGCACGATAATCTCCGGGTCGATCAAGCCGGTCGGGCGGATGATCTGCTCGACCACCTGGTCGGCTTTTTCCATTTCATAAGGTCCGGGTGTGGCGGAAGTGTACATGGTGGTGCCCATGATCTTTTCAAACTCAGGGAACTTCAGTGGACGGTTATCCATGGCGGAAGGCAGGCGAAATCCATAATCGACCAGCACCTCTTTGCGCGAGCGGTCGCCATTGTACATCCCACGCAACTGCGGCACCATCATGTGCGACTCATCCAGCACCAACAGGTAGCGCGTCGGCATGAAATCCAGCAGCGTCCAGGGCGCTGAGCCCTCAGCCCGTTGGTCAATATGGCGCGAGTAGTTTTCGATGCCCGCGCACGAACCCACCTCACGCAGCATCTCCAGGTCAAAGAGAGTCCTTTGTTCAAGGCGCTGGGCTTCAACGATCCTGCCGGCATTTTTCAATTGGATCAGGCGGTCATTCAATTCCAGCTCAATATCACTGATCGCTTTTTCAAGCCGGCTTTCCTCGGTGACATAATGCTTCGCCGGGTAAACTTCCAGGTGTTGCAGGGTCGCCTTGATCTCACCGGTCAGTGGGTTGACACAGATGATTTTTTCGACCTCGTCACCAAAAAAGCTGATGCGGTAAGCCTGCTTTTCTTCATAGGCAGGTAGGATCTCGAGTGTATCGCCTCTCACGCGAAAGACACCGGGCTTCAATTCTATGTCATTGCGCTGGTACTGGATGTCCACCAACTGCCTGAGTAGGGCATTGCGCCTGTAGATGGTCCCCTGCTCAATGGTCAACACGCTCTTGCCATACGCTTCCGGATCGCCCAGGCCATAAATTGCAGAAACCGATGCCACGATGATCACATCCTGGCGGGACATCAACGCTGTGGTCGCCGCCAGGCGCAAGCGCTCAATCTCCTCGTTAATATCGGTCTCTTTTTCAATATACAGGTCACGCTGGGGCACGTAAGCCTCGGGCTGGTAGTAGTCGTAGTAGGACACAAAGTATTCAACCGCATTGTCGGGGAAGAACTCTTTAAACTCGGCATAAAGCTGGGCGGCAAGAGTCTTGTTATGAGTCATCACCAGGGTCGGGATCTGCAGTTGTTGGATGACATTGGCAACAGTGAAGGTCTTGCCGGTGCCGGTAGCGCCTAAAAGCACCAGGTTGCGCTTTCCATCCTGGATGCCATCCACCAGTTGGCGGATTGCTTCAGGCTGATCGCCTGTGGGTTGATAAGGGGCGTGTAATTGGAATTCCATGCTGTAATTATAGCTGGGAAAAAAGCTTAAAGCGATGTGGATAAAGCTGAAAGTAAAAAGGGATCCAGGTCACATATCCAAAGCTTTAAGCAATTTTAAGAGATCACGCTATGAGAAAATACCAATTTAAAGCAAAATCGCCTCCAGGGAGGCGGTTTGCTAATTGCTCAGTGCCGAGTCACAGAATCGAACTGTGGACAGCGCGATTTTCAGTCGCGTGCTCTACCAACTGAGCTAACTCGGCGGGTTGGTCTGAGCCAATGTTGAGTGATTTTACACGCAAGGTTCACCATTGTCAAGCAGAAAAAGAGAGAGGCTGCCTTTTGGGCAGCCTCTCAACTTTTTACTTAGCGCACTGATCTTACTTGATGATCAATGGCAGGTAGTACATGTAACCAGTCACGTCGATGTAAACGACAGCCTGGTCAATGAATGCACGGGTCGGCAGGGACAGGAAGTTATAAATGAAACTATCCGGTCCCATATAACCTGCATCCGGTACATAAATAAATGAACCATCGCCATAAAGCGTAACCGAGCCATGGCTGGGACCGCTGACGAGGATGACCATCTTGAGATCGGTCGGGTCAGGATCGACATCATTGGCCAAAACGCCAGGGGCAGCCACGGTCAGGGTGGTGCTCATCGGTGTGGTGTAGTGATCGTCCACCGCCAGGGGTGAGTCATTCAACGGGAGGACTTCAATGGTGATGGTGGCAACATTTGAATCGTTGAAGCCATCATTGACATGGAAGGTAACGCTGTCTGTCCCGTAGAAATCAGCATCCGGGGTATAGGTCAGGTTGGGTGCGGTGCCGCTCAGGGTACCGTTGGCAGGATCACCAACGATCCAGGTAAAGCCGCTTCCCGGCCATTCATCATCAGCTGTCAGAACAATGGCAACAGCCACATCCTCATTGGTTTGGTAGCTATCATCATATGCCACCGGTTTGTCATTGAAGGTGATATCCACTGCGACATCATCTGTATACCCATACTCATCTTCCACCTCACCGGTAAAAGTGTAGGTACCAAACGGGTAATCACTACTGACGCGCAACGGGTTTTCACCCTGCCCGATCAGGAACTGTAAACCATCGATGAGGTCATAGGATGTTCCATCCACTTTCAGGTAGAACATGGGTTGTGCACCAGTAATGATCTGGTACATTACGCCCTGCCATGACGCAGGATCGGCTAAGGCGTTGACACCCTTTGCATCCCAGTAAGCTGCAAAACCGGTTGGTAATGCAGTCTGATCCAGGAAGAACGGGTATGAGCCATCCGCAATCGGGCGATTAACCACCAGGTTTTCAGTATCAAGATAGTAGTAGTCGTTCGCCGGGTCAAGGGTTAATGCAAACCCGTCGGCAAATGTTCCCACAACAGGTTCCCAAGCTACCTTATCCAGCGATGACAGCAGATCAAGGTCAGTCAAGGCTAATGGCGCCAGGAAGGTAATGTCTACAGTAACATCGGCATCGCCAAATGGATCAGATACAGTTCCCAGGAAGGAATAGGTACCGATCGGGTAATCGCCACTTACACGCAACGGGTTTTCAACCGTCCCACCACTAAACAGGTACTGAAGGCCATCGATCAGGTCAAAAGCTGTTCCCGAGGCTGAAACTTTCAGGTAGAACATCGGCTGGGTACCGCTAATGATCTCGAACATCACACCCTGCCATCCGGTTGCCCCGGAAACAACACCCTTGGCCGTCCAGTAATCTGCAAAACCAGCCGGTAGGGCGGTCGTATCCAGATAGAACGGGTACAGGCCATCAGAAAGGATGCCATTGACCACCAGGTTATCAGCGTCCAGGTAATAGTATTCCTTGAGGGGATCCATGAGCAGGGCAAAGCCTTCTTCATAAGAACCGGGAACAGGTAGCCAGGTTGTGACATCCAGGGACTGGAACAGGTCAATGTCGATGAAGGTCAGGGCAACGGTGAATTCAGCTGAGGCTGATTCTTGTCTCATGCCCAGTCCATCGGCGGTGTGCAAAGCTGTGTTGGTAACCAGGTCACCGGAATCGCCTTCGACAAGTACATCGAAAGTGATGACAACAGGTTCGGCACCAGCCACTGCATAGTCCAAACAGACAATATCGCCACTGCTCGGGGTCCAATTATCATAAGCGAAGTTGGTACCAACCGTGCCAGTGATATCTTCAAGGCCTACTGAACCCCATGGTCCACCAGCCCAATCCCAATCACCGGTCACATTATCAAAAGCAAAGACTATATCTGGCCAACCGATGCTCGGGTCAAGCTCTCGCCAAACAATGACTTCATAATCCATGACACCAGTCGCATATGCAGCGTAATCAGGTTCACTACTGTAATAGTCCACCACATCATCAAACTCGATCATCCATAGCGCACCACCACTGAACGATACCGCTGAAACACCTTTCGTGCCAGCTTGTGCAATGATTATCATGTCACGCATCCAGGGAGCGACAATGCCATTTGGCACAGTTGGATCTGGGAACTCTTGATTTACCCACATCCAGTAATCGTCTGGATAGAAAGTGGTCGGATACATGTAGAAATGACCATCATCAGTAAATGTTGGTTTCGTGGGAATGGTCTCACCATAGAATTGCGTTCCTGTACCTAGAGAAGTATACGCCCAGGCTTTTCCATCTCCAAATATTCCAGTTGATGGGTTGACCCCATAAGCTGATTTCAGGTCCAAGTACCCGCCAAATGGTGTATCGCAGTAATCAGGATTGTTTTCAGGTGTAGATGCGATATAGGTATATTCGATCTTTGGCATCGTGCCTGACCAATTAATACTATTTGCTACAGTATCGTAGGTCGCCTCAGTGAATGAGCCAACTGTTTCCAGCGATCCATCCACGTATGACACACCAGCAGGCAGAATGTCTTCAATATCATATACAAGGTCAGCACCTGTCTCGTTGGGTTCAATGGTGATCGTGTAGGTAACTACATCGCCATATTCGGCTTCAGCGACGCTCGCTTCTTTGGTCACGTCATCATATGGTCGATAGATATTGACCTCGGTTTCACCAATGTCACCCGGCGAACCAGCTTCAGACCCCATACTGAACCAGCCGTACCAGGCACTCACTGGCTCCATTTCTGGAATATCCCAGGTAAGGGTCAGGTCAAATAAATCACCAGCTGCAACAGAATCAGGGCCTGTGATATCAAGATTACCTTCATCGACTTTGGGCAAAATTCCAACAGCTAATTTAACCGTATCACCAGGTGCGCCTGCATAGTTCTGGATCAATACCCAAACAGGAATTGGATCTTCTTCTGTTGGATCGACAAAACTTATGTATTCGTATGCAGTTGCTGTTGCTGACATGGTAATCTCGGACAACTCACTTGGGGTTGTTCCAATACCCATAAACATATCCAGGTCAGTAGATGTGGTCTCGAGTACCTCAAATACCAAACGCTTGGTGTAAGCTGGAACTGTGAAGGTTTTGTACCAGACTTCACTCAAGTTATCATAAGGTGAATCCAGGTTGGAATCCACATCAAGTGTGAAGTCATAATAAGACGCTTCAGTCAGTCCAGCCTGTTCAAAGGTCATCTCGGGGATCTCGATCGAGTACAGGTCTTCCAAAACCAAACCACCTGCATCACGATAGACTTCCTTCTCAACCAGGGCTGGTAAATTGCCCGGGTCAGGCATGACCGCCAGGGTCAGGCGAACATCAGAGATCGCTTCACCAGTGGTAAACAGTTCCGTGGTTTCAAAGGACACATACCCAAGTTGCCAGGTTCCCATAGCAGCGCCATCTACATTGATCTCAAACAGCACAGCCTGGGTTCCACCCGCGGGAATTGTGAAGCTAGACGGTGTCACCGTGAGGACTACACCTGCAGGCATATCAACTACTGCTGTGTAATCAACATCAACATCCGCCACGCTCTTAAATGTGCGGGTGAAACTACAATCGCCAATACACTGGCTGTTCTGGTAGGAGGGGATATTTAAAGTCTTAACATCACCATCTTCAGCCGGGTCAGCAGCCACAAAATTTGCTTTGGTTTCATTCATAACCAAGCCGGTCAGGGCGGCCTTGCGCAGGTCAATGCGTCCATTGCCCACATCAAATACATCAGCAGGGGTTGCACCGTCATCCTTTAACATAGTGGATGTGTCGGCTGTCATCATCAAGGCTGATTTGATCTCCAAAGGTGTCCAGGTCGGGAAGAGGTCCTTCAATAATAAAGCAGAGCCAGCCACATGCGGGCTTGCCATGGAGGTACCAGACATCAGGTCGATCTCGACTTCATCAGAGCCATCCACCTGGCCAAAGGGAGCAGTAGCTCCGGGAGTATTGTAAGCTGCCATGATATTGGTTCCAGGGGCAGCTACTTCAGGTTCAAGGATATCGTGCAATAAATATGGACCGCGGGAAGTCTGGGAGTCAATAATATCTGCCCAGTCATCGTTCACACGGCGCACAAAGGTATCCGTGATTTCAACAACCACATCATCATCAGCGTGAGTGGTCAGGTAAGCCACTGCTGCCAGGCCATCGGTCTGGTCTACCATGACAGATGGAATCGTGGTCGGCTCTAGCGCGCCCATCACAATAGCGGGACCTGAACGGTTATTATAGACAATTACAGCATCAGCACCGGCAGTGGTTGCATTGGTAACTTTTTCTAAAAAGCCGCAGGTACCACGCATTATGAGAGCGATGTAGCCTTTGAAATAATCAGCAGGGAAAGGTGTTGTATTACAGCCTTCAGTATAGCTGGGTCCTGCCCACTTTAAAGAGCCAGTTATTGAACCAGTAAATGCTGGCCCGGTACCGATGACACCCGTCATTTCAAAGGAATCACCCTCAGTTGGGTCAACATCCACGATCACATTGACGCCAAACGAGCGGTTATGTGAACTGTTAGCCACGACAATGCTCCAGGCTGGAGCTTTGTAGGTCGTGCTGGCCTCAGGTCCACTGTTACCAGCTGAGGTGGAGGTCAACACACCGGCTGTGATGGCATCCAACATTGCCAATTCAACCGGGTCAGCATAGGAATCACTGGCGGAATTTGGACCGATGGAATAGTTGATCACATCCACGCCATCAGCTACCGCCTGGTTAACTGCAGCGACCGAACCAGAGTTGGCACAACCATCGTCATCACACACATCGTACATGATGATATTGGCATGTGGTGCCATACCCGAAATGGTTACTTCAATCCCGTTGTAATCCGTCGTCAGGAAGTTGCCTGCCGCAGTACTGGAGGTGTGGGAGCCATGGGCATGGTGATCCTCACCGATCAGGGTTTCGGTTGTATACCCATAAACACCAACCAATTTGTCGTTGCAGATGTAATTAGTCGAGTCAGTGGCACAAAAGCCCTTGTAGATACCTGTGCCAAATGGGTTGACATGCACATAACTATCAACAGGTCCAACCTCAGCAAAGGAAGGATGGTCCATGTTGATACCGGTATCCAACACACCGATCAACATACCTTCACCCATGGTTTCAAGGTCACCAGGGGTTGTATTTTCGGCTGCGTCCCAGATGGTTGTTGCGCCGAGGAATTCAGGGCTGACATCGGTTTCCAACTGGCGGATCTCGTCTTTGACCACCAGCTTGACTGAGTCCATCTTGGAGATCGATCTGGCATCCGCGGCTGAGAGTTCCAAGGCAAAACCATTTAATACAACATCATAGCGGAACTTAAATTCAGGGGCTCGACCAAGTTTTGACTGCAGGGATGCCAGGAACGCATCCTGCTCGCCATGCAGGTAGTCCAGGTATGCCACGCTTTCCGCGCTGGTCACATCCAGTTTGAAAGCACCAGTTTCCGCAGGTGATGTGGCACGCAGTCCTGCAACACCGCCTGAGTAACTGGCCAGTGATTCGCCTTTCAGCAGCACAATATAGGTATCCACTGTGCTGCCATCATCGATCACTTCCAACTCAGCCGGGGTTGGTTCACCTAAACCGGTAACCCGGGGGTCGCCTGTTGGGGTGTCAGCGCTAGTTGGTGAGAAACACATCCCAAGGATGATCACCAGGCTGAATACAGTTAATAATACTTTTTTCATAATCATGTCTCCTTATTATTTTTTTAAAGAAATTGAAAAAAATTTATTGCGTTATTTCCTATGCAAATTCTCCTTTCACCCTTCTTTCTGCAGGTAAATAAAAGCCCTTCAATTTTTAAATACCAAATCACCTTATCTCAAAATAAGGCAAACTAATAGACATCCACCCTAATGGATGTTTAGTTATCAATATATCGGAAACACGATTAAAACAAACCAACAAAAAACTCCTTATCAAGGACAGGTATGGTTTGATCATATTATTTATGTTGATCAAATTATAAGACCAAGTACAACTTTCGTCAATTAAAGCCACAATTATTCATCCTACACTTGTGTATAATCAGATGCAGGAGTCATGCCATGTTTGTTTACCTGTCAAAATTCTTACCCCAATTCGTTTATCCACTGGGTCTGGCCACGATCCTGCTGATCCTGGTCATTGCCTTATTGAAAAATAGGCGTAAAGCTGCTTTGGGATTATCCATCATCGTCCTACTCATCCTCTTCCTGGCTGGAAACCGCCTGGTATCCGCCAGCCTGGCAAAGAACCTTGAATGGCGCTACCTGCCACCCGCAGAAATGCCCCGGGCAGAGGTCATTGTGCTCCTGGGAGGGGGAACCGAAGCGGCTGATTACCCGCGCAACATGGCTGAGGTGAACAGCGCCGGAGACCGGGTGATCCATGCTGCCTGGCTTTACAAACAGGGAGCGGCACCCAGCATCCTGCTTTCAGGTGGCAACCTCGAGTTCAGCGACGCCCGCGGTACCACACCTGCGCTCGAGATGCAGCAATTGCTTGATCTCATGGGTGTTCCGCCAAATGCCTTGTGGATCCAGGATAAGTCTGAAAATACACGTGATGATGCAGTAAATTCTGCAGCAATGCTGGCTGAAAAAGGTATCACGCGCATCATCCTGGTCACCTCGGCCATGCACATGCCGCGTTCTGTAGCATTATTCGAGGCACAGGGACTTGAGGTGATCCCAGCACCAACAGATTACACGGTGACCGACCGCAGTTGGCAGGAATTGACTGCGCTTAAGCCAAGCCAGTTTTTGAATCTCCTCCCCAGCGCCAGTTCGCTCAACCTGACCACCAATGTGCTCAAAGAGCACCTCGGGATGGTGGTATACCGCATGCGCGGTTGGATAAATTAAGCTGAAAGGTGAAAGGTCAAAGGTGAAGGGATAATAAACCCAGGCCAAAGTTATTGGTTGAAGTTAAAGAAAAACGGAATATTTATGCCAGATATTAACAATCATGCATACAGAGATTTAATTGTTTGGAATAAAGCAATGGAATTTGCAACCAGAGTTATCTCTCAATTGGAAGACATAGAATCATCTCGCAGGCATTATAGATTATTTGAACAACTGGAAGCTGCTGTAACCAGTGTCCCTATGAATATAGCTGAGGGTAAAGGTAGAGAATCAAAAAAGGAATATATACATCACCTTTACATTGCCAGGGGATCTATTTATGAAACTTTAACTTTGCTGGAAATTTTTCATTCTCTAGGTTGGATACAAAACGAAACCTACAATGAATTCGAGAATCTTGCCAGCGAAATTATTAGAATGCTAAAAGGTTTGATTAATTCAATTTCCAAATCATTATAGCAAGAAACTAAAATCGATCTTAAAAATCTTTTTAGTCTGTCACTTTATGCTTTTTTATTGCATTCCTATCAAGTTTCAGTTTTTACCTTTCAGCTTCAGCCTTTCAGCTTTGGTCATCCTGCCATGAAGGCGATGCTTAAGGTGCCAGGACCGGTATGGGAGCCGACCACTGGGCTGACCTCACTCAATATACTCTCGACAGGGTGCAACAGCTCTTCAGCTGTCGTCTTTAAAGTAAGCGCTTCTCCCTCGCACAGCGCATGAAATACCGAGATCCTGACCGGCTTGACATCTCCCACCTGTTTCTCAACCAGTTGCAGCATGCGGGCGATCGCCTTTTTGCGCGATATGACGCTTTCCACCAGTTCAATCTTGCCTTCCCGGATCTCCATCAGGGGTTTCAGGTTCAGGGCAGAGCCCAATAACCGCTTGGCTGAATTGATGCGCCCGCCTTTGTGAAGGTAGGTCAATGTGTCCACAGTGAAGTAAACACCTATTTTTGGATAAGTTGCCTCAGCCAGCGCTTTGCATTCAGCCAGTGTTGCCCCTGCTTTGGCTGCCCGTGCGACAGTCAGCACCATGAAGCTGAGCGCCATGGAAACCAGGCGTGTATCCATCACCTCGATCGGTTCACCGGGGAATTCCTTGACCGCCTGGTAAGCGGATTCCATCGTCCCGGAAATGCCCGAAGAGATACCCATGTAGAAGATCTCTTTTCCCTGTTTGCGCAATTCCCTGAAAGCATCCACAAATTGCTGAACGGTCGCCTGACTGGTTGTAGGAATGGTATTGGCAGTCAAGAGACGGGTATACAGGTCGGTCGCCGAAATATCGACGCCATCCAGGTAGGTATTCCCCTCAAAATTTACTGAAAGTGGAACTACCCCAATCTCAAGCTCTTCACAAAAGCTCTTGGGGAGATAGGCACTACTATCCGTTAATATCGCGACTTTACTCATTGTTCCTCCAGACCAGATTTTTTATCTAGTTTAATTAACACCAAAATAATGATAGGATATGATAGAAGATGATAGCATTTGATGAATGCGGGTCTCTATAATCCGTCTGGTAATGAACAATATATTATGCTAATTGTAATATAAAACCTAACGTAACGGAGAATACTTTATGCACCAACAAATAGACGAAACAAAGAACGAACAGAAACTTGATTTTAAACATCCACTATGGCTGTGGGTGATACCCCTGGTTTCTGCCATCCTTTTCGACCAGTTATTCTGGAGCAAGACACCCGGGATCGTATTCCTGGCCATCGTTATCCTGATCCTCCTGGGAGGTTTCATCAATGCCCTGATCCAGAAGAAACATGGTCCATTTACTTCATGGATCCTGTTACTGCCCATCCTGTTTGGCGCTGTGATGACCATTTTCCGCCTGGATGCCTTCACCAATGCCGCCAATATCCTGGTCAGCCTTTACGCACTGGTATTGCTGGCCATGACCTTTCTCAATGGAGAATGGTTTACCTATCGCCTGCGGGATATCCTGGAAGGTGCGGTGAAATTATTCGTCAGCATCCTGATCGACCCGATCCGCTTGCTGGTCAGTTCTGTCAAGAAGAACACCCAGAAAGCACCTGGGGAGAAAAAGGCTTCATCAAGAAAAATATCCGCAGTATTACGAGGGCTGCTGATCGCCCTCCCGCTGGTCATCATTCTGGGGGCCCTGCTGGCTTCTGCCGACCTGATATTTTCGGAAAAGATCACCGGTGCCTTTAAATGGTTGAAGATCGAGAACTTTGGGCAGTTTGTCTTTCGCTTTATTTATGTCATAGTCCTGGCATATGGTTTGTGTGGCGCCTTTATTTACATCCTATCCCAGACGCAACCAAAACAGGCAAAAACTGAAGAAAAACCGTTCGTTGCCCCCTTCCTGGGCAAGACCGAGGCTTTGATCGTCCTTGCCTGTGTCAATCTGCTCTTTGCCGTTTTCCTGGCTGTCCAGTTCCGTTACTTTTTCGGCGGAAATGCCAATATCACTTTCGAAGGTTTCACTTATGCAGAATATGCACGCAAAGGCTTCTTTGAACTCGTCACAGTCGCGATCATCAGCCTGCTCCTCTTTTTCGTGCTCAGCCACATCACCAAACGGTCAGCCGGGCGGGAACGTTGGACCTTTTCGATTCTGGGTATCCTGTTGATCCTGCAGGTCGGGGTGATGTTACTTTCCGCCCACTACCGCCTGTCGCTGTATGAAACCGCCTACGGTTTCACCCAGGCACGAACCGTGACCCATGTCTTCATCATCTGGCTGGCGGTCTTACTCCTTGCAATGGTAGTCCTTGAGGTAAGTCAAAGACTTGGCAGGGTTGCCATTGTCCTGTTCCTGGTCGCAGTTGGTTTTATGGTCACTTTAAATTTCATCAATGTTGATAAGTTCATTGTTGAAAAGAACATCACCCATGCCAGTGAAGGAAATGACCTGGACATTCATTATCTCGTCTGGAGCCTGAGCGAAGATGGCACACCTGCCTTGTTTGATGCCTACCTTGCGCCCAACATGGATCCTGATCTTAAGCAGCAAATCGGGGCTGTCCTTGCCTGCCGCAGTGTCAATGCGGAAACCCGCTCTGAAAACTGGTCCTGGGTATCATGGCATGCCTCTCGTGATAAAGCGTCACAGCTATACAAGGAAAATGCGCCTTTACTTGCTGATTATGAGTTACAGGACTCAGAAGAAGGTTATTGGACTGTCAAACTCAAAGGTGAGACCAGGCCATGTTATGACCTGGTACATGGGTTTGAAACACAGAAGGGTGCTGATTTTCTTGATTGAGCAGCGCCAAAGAAAATTACTTTCCTTTGCCATCCTCTGGGTTTCCGGGGATGGCATTTTTTTACCATTTGGCCATTTTGAACAGGCTCTTCCCATCCTTTCACAGTCTATTGGGAATTTTGAGCGAATTAAGTTATCATACAACCATTGATATTTATGGAATAGCCAATGTTAACTGTAAAACCTGTTTCTGAAGCCCAAAAGATCATCCTGGATCGCTTTGGTCACCTGCGAACCTCCACTGAGACCGTGTCCTTGGAAAATATCCTTGACCGCGTCCTGGCAAAGGACATCATTGCCAGCGAATTTGTGCCGGATTTTAACCGCTCAACCGTCGATGGTTACGCCGTACAAGGCAGGGACGTTTTTGGTTGTTCGGATGCCATTCCAGCCCTGCTGACCCTTATCGGCCGGGTCTCCATGGGCAGTCATGCCAACCTTATTGTGCACAGCGGCGAATGTGCCTATGTCCCAACCGGTGCTGAGGTCCCGCAAGGTGCTGACACAATGGTCATGCTGGAATATGCAGAAGAACTGGGCGACAGGCAGATCGCGATCTACAAACCTGCCGCACCTGGCAGCAACATGATCTATCGCGGGGATGACACCAAACCCGGTGAAGTTATACTGACTGCAGGTCGCAGGATCAACATTGCTGATGCCGGCTCGCTGGCTGCTCTCGGGGTGGTGAACGTACCGGTCATGCGCCGTCCGCGAGTGGCGATCATTTCGACCGGTGATGAACTGGTCAACCCATCAGATCCGCTGACTCCCGGCAAGATCCGTGACGTTAACGCTCCCATGCTCTGCCAGGCTGTTCGCCAGGCAGGCGGTGAAGCAAACTTTATAGGGATCATCGAAGACAACGACCAGGCGATCCGCGCCGCCATCCGGCAGGCTCTTCCCGATTGTGACCTGTTGATCCTTTCTGGCGGAACTTCGGTAGGCGAAAAAGACGCTGCCCCTCGCGTGATAAGTGAACTGGGTACAATGATCCTCCATGGTTTGGCTGCCAAACCCGGGAAACCAACCCTTTTTGGCGATATCGACGGAGTGCCCATAGCCGGCCTGCCAGGCAACCCGGTGGCAGCCTACTTTATGTTCCACTTGCTGGTCCGTCCCCTGCTCCACAAGATGCAGAACAGCGAACTGGTCGACCGGTCGGTTATCTTATCCTTGGCGCGTGCTGTCCCCTCCAACCACGGTCGCGAGGAGTTCGTCCCCATAACGATCAAAGATGCACTCGTTCACCCCATTGCCAGCAAATCCGGCTTGATCACCACCCTGGCCAACACAGATGGTTTCATCTGCATCCCACGCGATGCAGAAGGCTTGGCCCAGGGCATAATGGTGGAAGTCACCCTTTTCCAGAGGTAAACATGCCATTTCAATACTTGACCAATATCCCCATAGACGACGCCAGGCAGCAATACCTGGATGCCTTGAAGTCCCGCTCTTTATCACACTCGGTCGAAAAGATTCCGACTGTGCAGGCTTTGGATCGCATAACCAGCGAGGCGGTCTATGCACGCATCTCAGCGCCACATTACAATGCCTGCGCCATGGATGGCATTGCCCTGGTTGCCCGCCTGACCTTTGGGGCAACCGAGACTACCCCGGTGAGACTGCAGCCCAAAGATTTCGAGTGGGTCAACACCGGTGATCCACTGCCCGAAGGTTGTGATGCCGTGGTGATGATCGAAGATGTCATCGAAGGCGATGACATGATCACTCTTTACAGCCCTGCCACTCCCTGGCAGCATATCCGCCAGATCGGTGAGGACATCAGCGCCGGTGACATGGTCGTACCATCGTTTACAACGCTTACACCTGCCACACTGGGCGCATTGCTGGCCGCCGGGGTGCTTGAGGTTAGCGTGGTCACCCAGCCAACCGTCGCGATCATCCCCACCGGCGATGAACTGGTTTCACCCACCGGCCAACCAGCAGCGGGAGATATCATTGAGTTTAACTCGACCATTTTTGGCGGTATGCTCAGCCAGTGGGGCTGCAAGCCCAGGGTCTACCCGATCACCCGTGACAACCCCCAGGCCATTGAACAGGCTTTGAAACAGGCGATCAACGAATGTGATGCCGTGATCCTCAACGCCGGCTCATCCGCCGGCAAGAAGGACTACGCCGCAGATATCATGCGCCAGATCGGCGAGGTGATCATCCACGGCATTGCCATCAAACCCGGCAAACCTGCCATTTTGGCAACAGCTCAAAGGGAAACAGACCATAAAACCATTCCCATGATCGGGCTGCCTGGCTACCCTGTTTCCGGTATCTTAGTTATGGAGGAACTGTTCAAACCCGTGATCGAGTTACTCACCTGCCGACCTTCCATGCCCCAGCAATTTATAGAGGCATTTGTATCACGCCGCCTGACCTCAACACTGAAATACCATGAATACATCCGCTCCAGGCTGGGTAATGTGGATGGGCAGATCGTGGCTGTTCCGCTCAACCGGGGGGCTGGCGTGGTCAGTTCATTCGTCAAAGCAGATGGCATCATCCACGTCCCGCAGGATGTGGAAGGTTATGAAGCCGGCGAGAAGGTCAGGGTACAACTGCTGCGCAGCATGGACGAGATCAACCGCACCCTGGTGCTGACCGGCAGCCACGACCCCCTGCTGGATGAAGTGGCTGACATACTTAAACGCCAAAACCCAGGTTCTCAACTGGCATCCTCGCATGTGGGCAGTATGGGCGGGATCATGGCTCTCAAGCGTGGTGAAGCCCACCTGGGCGGCATTCACCTCTTAGATGAAGCATCCGGCACCTACAACATCCCTTACCTGCGCAAGTATTTTCCCAATGGAGGCTTTGCCCTGGTCGAATGTGTTCAACGCACACAGGGATTAATGGTTGCCCCCGGTAACCCCAGGGGCATCAAGGGTATGGCTGACCTGCCCGGAAAACGCTATGTCAACCGTCAGAAAGGCAGTGGCACGCGCATCCTATGCGATTACCTGGTCAAGCAGATGGCGCTCGACCGGGATGAGATCCTGGACTATGATCGCGAGGAGTTCACCCACACAGCAGTTGCCGCAGCCATTGCGGGCGGTACAGCTGACGCCGGGCTGGGCATTTATTCTGGAGCAAAAATCTTCGGACTGGACTTTGTGCCCATCTGTGAGGAGCAATATGACCTGCTGGTTACGGAAGGTGCAATGGAACTGGATTCGGTCAAGCAATTGCTGGCAGTCCTACACAGTAGGGAATTTGCCAGGAGACTTGAGAAGTTGGGCGGTTACAAATTGAACCACCCCGGGGAGGTAAGGCTATGGAACTGACCCATTTGGATAAGGATGGCAAAGCCATCATGGTCGATATCAGTGAAAAATCCGCCACGGAGCGGGTGGCTGTCGCTGAAGCCATCATCATAATGCAACCAACCACCCTGCAGTTGATCCTTGAGGGCGGCATCAAGAAAGGCGATGTTATCGCTGCCGCACGAATCGCCGGGATCATGGCAGCCAAACGGACGTCCGAACTGATCCCGTTGTGTCACCCCATCCCGCTCACAAATGCCTCAATTGAGGTAGAATCCCTCAAACCGGATGCCGTGCGCATCACCGCGACTGTCAAGACCACCTGGACCACAGGGGTAGAGATGGAAGCGTTGACTGCGGCGAGCATCGCTGCTCTGACAATCTACGACATGTGCAAGGCGGTCGACCGGGGGATGACCATCACCCAGACGCGCCTGCTAAGCAAGAGCGGTGGCCGTTCCGGCGAATACAAGCGCGAAGGATAAACATAAAGCAAAATGCACGACAGGTTTGGTCGCAAAATTGAATACCTGCGTCTCTCGGTCACCGAGCGCTGCACATTGCGCTGCGCTTATTGCCGTGCGGATGAAGGATACTGCCCCAAAGCTGCCGAATTGACCGCCGACGAGTTCACGCGCATCGTCAGGGCCTGTGCTCAACTGGGGATTAAAAAGGTGCGCCTGACCGGTGGTGAACCATTATTGCGCAAAGACATACTCAATATCGTTTATGACATTGCCCATACACCCGGCATAACTGAACTTTCCATGACCACCAATGCCCAGCAGCTGGCCGGGAAAGCACTCGCCCTCAAGGAAGCTGGCTTACAGCGCATCAACATCAGCATGGATTCGTTAAACCCCGAACGCTTCAAAGAAATGACCGGGGGAGACCTTTCGCTGGTGCTTTCCGGCATTGACGAAGCCATCAGTGGTGGCTTGCTGCCGGTCAAGGTGAACGTGGTGCTCGTGCGGGGCAAGAACGACGGCGAAGTCGATGATTTCATCGCCCTGACCCGTGAAAACCCGATCGATGTGCGCTTTATCGAATTAATGCCGCTCGGGGAACTCGGCGAGGATGAGTCATTGCGCATCAGCAATGATGAGTTGATCGCTGCCCGCCCCTGGTTGGTCCCAGTGGCGCCACGCTATACAAGTCAGCCATCGCGCGACTTCCAGGTCGATGGTTACCTGGGACGCGTCGGTTTTATCAGCCCCATTTCACACAACTTCTGTGGCTTATGCAATCGACTACGACTGATGAGCGACGGCAATTTACGCATGTGTTTGGGTGTCGATTCGGAGATATCCTTGCTCCCAGCACTGCAACAGGATGATGACACCCTGCTTGAAGTCATCCGCACAGCAATCTTCAATAAACCCGCCCGCCACCAATTTGATGCAGACTTTATTTCAGATAAGAACATGAGCAGGATCGGAGGATAGAGTTATGGCAACAGTTGTCGCCGTAAATATCAGCACCAAGAAAGGCACCGTCAAGCATCCGGTTTTGGAGGGATGTCTGATCACCCCCCAGGGCATCGAAGGGGACGCTCATGCTGGGGATTGGCACCGCCAGGTCAGCTTGTTGGACCAGGAAAGCATCGACAAAATGACCCAAAAAGGTGTCAAGGACCTGACACCGGGGAAATTTGCTGAAAACATTACCACACAGGGCATCGAGCTCTACACACTTCCCATTGGCACCCGTCTGCTGATCGGAGAAACTGAGTTGGAAGTGACCCAGATCGGCAAGGAATGCCATCACCACTGCCAGATCTATCAGCAGATAGGTATGTGTGTCATGCCCACCGAAGGCATCTTCGCCAAAGTGATCAAGGATGGGTTTGTGAAACCCGGCGATGAGATCGTGGTCGTTCCCACCATCCGTGCTGCCATCGTCACGGTCAGTGACAAGGGATTTTCCGGCACAAGGGAAGATAAAAGCGGACCCGCCCTTGTATCAGCTTTGAAAAACAAAGCCCAGGTATTACACACAATGATCATTCCCGATGAACTGGAGCAGATCAAAGCTGCTTTGATCGAACTGGCAGATTCAGGTCAGGTGGATGTGATCCTCACCACCGGTGGCACCGGTTTTGCCCCGCGCGATGTCACACCCGAAGCAACACAGGCAGTGGTCGAGCGTACAGCCCCCGGCATACCCGAAGCCATGCGCCAGGCCAGCCAGCAGATTACCCCGCGTGCCATGCTGTCACGCGCCACAGCCGGTATCCGCAAACGCTCCCTCATCGTTAACCTGCCCGGCAGCCCCAAGGCAGCGGTTGAGTGCCTTGAAGTCTTTTTACCGGTCATGCAGCATGCGGTGGAAACCCTGCGCGGCGATACCTACGAGTGCGGAAGAAAATAGAGATCTTTTCGCAAGATCAAACTTTATTTGGAGAGACCGCAAGATTCAATGGATCCGCAATATTCAGATGACCTATTTTAAGAACTCCTGATTCCTCGACCGCAATGACAACAGCCATGACATCCCAAGATTTCCAGTTTCGCAGTTTCGCAGTTTCGCTGCACATATACCCTGATTGCGAAACTGGTTAACAACAAGAATTAGATCAAATCTTGGATAGTGCTGTAGTATCACTCCACACTGATTGACCAGGAAACAATCCGGCAAACCAGGCATCAAGGCAAACAAAAAAATCCCCTTTCTCAACTCTACGGACATCTTTGGTATAATCACGCTGTTCTTCGACTCATTGCCCTTCGACACCAGGCTCATGGGCAGGTGAGCGGAAACATGCGGTAAATCCCAAACAACCGCGTGTTCAAGGGTACTGCCGGAAACAGCAGTGCCTCCCTTATGGAAAGGAGAATCAAGTGAAAAAATTTGTATTATTTGTTATCCTGGGGGTCATGGTGATCAGTTTTACCGCCTGTGCCAAAACCCCGACCAATCCCGTTATCCGTTTATCGACCACTACCTCAGTCAACGATTCCGGGCTGATGTCCTACCTGCAACCGGTTTTTGAAAAGGATACCGGCTATACCCTCGAGATCACCTCCGCCGGTACCGGTGCAGCCATAGAAAAAGGCCGCACAGGTGATGCAGATGTTTTGCTGGTGCATGCCAAGGCATCCGAAGAAGAGTTTATCGGTGAAGGATATGGTGAAGAACGCGTCCCCTTCATGTTCAACTTCTTTGTCGTGGTAGGACCGGAGAGCGATCCCGCTGGTGTTAAGAATGCCGCAACTGCCGCAGATGCCTTCAAAGCGATCGTGGATGCCGGCCAGGCGTTTGTCTCCCGCGGTGATGATAGCGGTACGAACAAGGCTGAGTTGAAGATCTGGAAAGCCCTGGAAATTGACCCAGTGGGTCAGGAATGGTATATCAGCGCTGGCGATACGATGGGCAAGACCCTGACCATGGCTGACGAACTGCAGGCTTACACTTTCTCAGATAAAGCCACCTACCTGGCACATGATAATGACCTGGCACTGCTGCTGGAAGAAACCGATGATATGAAAAACACCTACGCAATGATCGCCATCACTTCAGCCCGTTGGGAAGATACCAACTACGAAGGCGCACTGGCATTCATCAAGTGGATGACATCCAATAAAGCCAGCAAGATGATCGCTGAGTTTGGTGTGGATAAATACGGGGAACAGCTGTTTTTCAACCTGGATCAATAGTAAAAATAATGGCGGGGTAAGGCGATGAAGCCTGGAGCAGCCTGCCCCGCCATCTTTTAGGTAAGCATTGGAAACAATTCGCCAAATTTTCGACCTGCTCTTCGGAGTAAACCCGGAACTGCGCCAGATCATTTGGGTCACACTGCGCATGTCCTTCTTCAGCACGCTGATCTCATCTGTGATCGGCATCCCGCTGGGTGTATTGATCGGCAGCAATCAATTTAAAGGCAAGAGGCTGCTGAACCGCATCCTCAGCACACTGATGGGGCTGCCGCCCGTGGTCGCCGGGCTGATCGTATTCCTCTTCCTCTCACGCAGTGGTCCGCTTGGCACCCTCAAACTGCTCTACTCCGTCACCGCCATGGTCATCGCCCAGGTCGTTTTGATCACCCCGATCATGACCGGTCTGACTGCCAACCTGATTTCTATCAAAGCGCCGCTCATCCGTGAGACAGCTGCCGGCATTGCCCTCACACCTCTCAAACGCATGCTTTTCACCATATACGAGGTGCGGGTGCAGCTCATCTCAACCATCCTGGTGGGTTTCGGACGGGCGATCGCCGAAGTGGGCGCCGTCCAGATGGTCGGTGGCAATGTGCAGTTTAAAACCCGGGTTATGACCACAGCCATCATGATGCAAACCAACATGGGGCATTTTGAGTTTGCCATTGCCCTGGGGATCGTGCTGCTGCTGATCGCTTTTTTGATCAACTCGCTTGTTAACCGCATCCAGGACAGGCAGATCACATGATCACGCTTAAAAACATCCTTCTCAAGTATGCCCAACGGGTGATCCTGGATATCCCGGAGTTGTCCCTGATTGAAGGCAGGCGTTACTGCCTGATCGGTGAGAATGGCAGCGGCAAAACAACCCTCCTGCGCATTACGGCTGGTACGCTTAAGCCTGACACGGGCACGATCCAAGGACTACCAACCGAACAAGTTGGCTATATGCCACAGGCACCCTACGCTTTCAGTTTCAGCGTCAAGAAAAATGTGGAGATCGCCCTGGATGATGATCCGAATTGCGAAGCATTGGCATTGGCAGCCCTCAGCAAGGTCGGGATGATATCTTTTGCACAGTCAAGGGGCAACAAGCTCTCCGGTGGGGAAGCACAGCGTATGGCACTGGCCCGCTTGATCGCCAAACCACGCAAGTTGCTCCTGTTGGATGAGCCCACCTCATCCACAGATATCCGCGGTATGGACCTGATCGAGAGCACGCTCCTCGACTACAACCAGGCCTGTGGGTGCACATTGATCTTTTCCACCCATTCTCCCGCCCAGGCATTACGCCTGGCTGAAGAAGTGGTCTTTCTGGACCAGGGGAGGATCATCGAACGGGGTCCAGCAACACAGGTGTTAATTGACCCACAAAGTGAGATCGCCCGTAAGTTTCTCAGGCACTGGCAGATGTAGTCTTATCGCAGCAGGAATTGAATAACCCCAATGGCGGCTCCCCCAAAAACCAGCCAGAACGAATCCACTTTCCATAATTTGAGGCAGATCAGGCTAAATATCAGGACAAGCAGCGTCCAGATATCCACCACCGAGCTTTTGGCAATGGTCAGGGCAACCGATAGCATCAGGGCGAGCACAGCGGCATTCACCCCTTTAAGAAATGCCTTTAGAAGCTGTGACCGTTGCAGTTTCGGGATGATCGGGGCAATGACCGCCACAATAATAAAAGATGGCAGGAATATACCAATCGTGGAGAGGATCGCGCCCGGCCAACCTGCCACCACATAGCCGATGAAAGCAGCCGATGAGGAGACCGGACCGGGAGTCATTTGCCCGACGGCAATGGCATCGATCAACTGCTGCTGTGACAGCCAGCCAAGTTTTTCAACAATATCCTCCTGGATAAAGGCAAACAGCACCAGGCCTGAGCCGAAGATCAGGCTGCCGGTCTTGAGGAAAAGGAGAAACAACTTCAGCAGGATATTTTCCGTACTATCAGAAACCAGTTTTAGAAAAGGAGTGAAATTCATAAATGGGATGAATGCCAGCAACCCGGCCTTTCGCCCACCCAAACGTGGTAACTCGTGGATTAGCATTCCCAGGATGCCGGCAGCAAGAATGACCATCACCTGGCTGGCGCCCAAAATGGTCGCCAACGCAGCAAGGCCGAAAATGACTACCGCTGCATAGTTGGTAAAGGTGTTCTTTCCAAGGCGGAAAATCGCATGCAAGATCAGGGCAACGATCACCGGGTTGATGCCATAGAAGATCGCGCTGACCTGTGGCAGGGTGCCATAGCGCATATAGATCACTGCCAGTCCAATACTTGGCACAAGCGATGGAATGATAAAAGATAGCTCAGCCACCACCAGTCCGGCATAACGCGCACGGTGAAAGCCAACCAACCCGGCCATCTCGCAGGCATTCGGCCCGGGAACCAGGTTGGTGGCAGCAATAAAGTCCATGTACTGGTCCTGGGTGAGCCACTGGCGCTTGCGCACGAATTCCTGCTCCATCACAGCAATCAGTGCCATCGGGCCACCAAAGGTGATCGCCCCAATCTTCAGGAAGATGCCAGCCAACTGCCAGAGAAGGGCACTTTTCTTTTGAGCCGGTGTATGCAAAGTTTCCATATTACTTGCTGCCTGATGTTTCCGATTAAGACAAGTATAACAAAAGACGCATAATGAAGACCAAACAATTTCCAGCAGGGAAACCTGGTGGCTTGACATTTATCCTCTTTTGGCGATAATAAGGGCATATTTAACAACCATGACCAAGGAAAGTAGGCTTAGGAAAGCTGACAGGGCGGTGGCGGGCACAGACTGAGACCCCCACCCGGTGGATATAAGCCGAAGTTCCCTTGCGAGTTGCGTGGGTGAAGGTGCCAATTGCTTGTAGCTCACGCCGTGGGAGACCCCACGTTACAGGGGTTGCCAGTCTCCGTTAATTACGGAACTGGGCCTGAGCGGACCGTTCAAACGGTCAAGAAGGGTGGCACCGCGGGAACTGACCCCCGTCCCTTGTGGGATGGGGCTTTTTGTTGCCTCCGCAGGCAGTAGAAAATTTTGGAGGAAGTCATGACGATCAGTTTAACAGATTTGGAAAAGGAAAAAGACCTGGCACTTTCAGAATTGCAGCAGGTCGTGGACGAAGAAAGCCTGAACCAGTGGCGGCTGGCGCATCTGGGCAAAAATGCCCCTGTTTCCCAGGTTTTTGCCACCCTGGCAACGATGAGCAAGGAAGACCGCCCGCTAATGGGCAAGTCAGCCAATACTGTGCGTGTTGCCCTGGAAGCTGGAATGGTCGAAAAACGCGAGGTGTTGCACCAAGAAGCCCTGGCACAAGCCCTCCAGGCAGAGAAACTGGATGTTACCCTGCCCGGCAGACCTGCCCAACCCGGCAGGATCCACCCCCTGAACCAGGTGCTGCGCCAGATCTATCGCACCTTCGGTGACATGGGCTTCCAGATCTACCGTTC
Organism: uncultured Anaerolineaceae bacterium; assembly: GCA_964435475.1. Lineage (GTDB taxonomy): Bacteria > Chloroflexota > Anaerolineae > Anaerolineales > Anaerolineaceae > CAYSZB01. The sequence goes on from CAYSZB010000002.1 coordinate 31,730, forward strand.
ACCCGAAGTGGAGACTGACGACTTTAACTTTACATACCTGAACATGCCCCCCTACCATCCGGCAAGGGATATGTGGGATACATTCTATACCAACCGCGAAGGTGTCCTCTTGCGTACGCACACCTCCCCCGGTCAGATCCGCGTAATGCGCGAATATGCCCCGCAGGACATTCGCGCCATACTACCCGGTGCTACCGCCCGGTACGAACAATTAACAGCCCGCTCAGAGATCGAGTTCATCCAGGTGGAAGTGTTGGTCGTGGGCAAAGGAATTACTTTTGCCGAAATGAAAGGCACCCTGCTGGATTTTGCCCGCCGCACTTTCGGCGAACATGCCCGCACCCGCCTGCGCCCTTCCTATTTCCCCTTTACCGAGCCCAGTGCCGAAATGGACGTGGAATGTTACATTTGCGGAGGCAAGGGCTGCGGGGTCTGTAAAGGCACCGGCTGGCTGGAGATACTGGGATGCGGAATGGTGCACCCGCTTGTGCTGCAGTATGGCGGCTATGACCCGGCTGTGCACTCCGGCTTTGCCGCCGGCATGGGCATCGACCGCAGCACCCTGATGCGCTACCGCATCGATGATATCAGGCATTTCCGTAACAATGACATTCGCTTCCTTGAGCAATTCTAAGCCAGGGAGATCGTGAGGAACCATGAAAGCACCACTTAGCTGGATCAGATCTTATGTAGACATTGACGACCTCTCGGTTGAAGAGGTTTGTAAAATATTGACCAACCTCGGGCTGGAGGTGGAAGGCGTGCAGCTGGTTGGCATGCCTCTCCCCCCTGGCGAGAAACATGAATTTAAGTATGAAGGCTTGACCTGGCCGGAAGACAAATTTATTGTAGCCCAGGTTAACGAGGTGCTTCCGCACCCGGATGCCGACCGGTTGGTATTGTGCCGGCTATTCGATGGCACACAGGAACTGATCGTCCTCACCGGTGCACCCAATCTCTACCCGATGAAAGGTAGTGGACCATTGGAAACCCCACTCAAGGTGGCATATGCCCGTGAGGGAGCGGTGCTGTACGATGGGCACCAGCCAGGTTTTGTTCTGACCAAACTTAAGAAAATGAAGATCAGGGGGGTTGAGTCCTTTTCTATGATCTGTTCTGAAAAGGAGTTGGGCATTTCAGAAGAACACGATGGGGTGATCATCCTGGACGATGATGCACCCACCGGCATGAGCCTGGTGCAATACATGGGCGATGCTGTGCTGGAAGTGAGCATCCTGCCCAACATGGTGCGCAACGCCAGCATCCTGGGCATCTCCCGCGAACTGGCAGCGGCGACCAAACGCGAACTTAAACAACCTGCGGACAAGATGGTTCTGGTTGGTAAACCGATCAGCGGCAGAGCTGCCATCGACATCAAAGACCCGCAGCTTAACCCGCGTTTTGTGCTTGGCTTGATTGAAGGGACCACGCCCAGAGAAAGTCCATACTGGGTCAGGCGGCGCTTGAACCTGGCAGGCATGCGACCGATCAACGCCCTGGTCGATGCCACCAACTACACCATGCTGGAGATCGGCGAACCGCTGCATGCCTTTGACTATGATATCCTGCAGAAACGGGCTGGCGGCAAAGCCCCAACCATCATCACCCGTCCGGCACAGGTTGGTGAAAAACTGACCACCCTCGATGGCACCAGCCATACCCTCGATAGCAAAATGATCCTGGTGGCAGATACTGCCGGAGCACTTTCATTGGCAGGCGTCATGGGCGGCCTGGAGAGCGAAGTAACCCCCACCACCCGCAATGTCCTCCTGGAAGGTGCCTCCTGGAACTTTATTAACATCCGCAAGACAACCAGCAAGCTCAAGATCACCTCTGAAGCTGCCTACCGTTTCAGCCGCGGCATCCACCCGGCACTGGCAGAAATCGCAGTCAAGTTGTGCCTGGCACGCATGCAAGCCTGGGGCGGCGGTATGATCGCCAAAGGACTGATCGATGCCTACCCGCAACCGTACAAGGACCCACAGGTTGAGCTAAGCACAGCGGATGTCGAACGAGTGCTGGGCGTTCATTTAACTGTGGCTGAGATGTCAGGCATCCTGGACAGGCTGGGATTTGCCTGCGAGGTTAAGGGCGATACAGTGATCGCAACCGCGCCAGCCACCCGCTGTGACATTAATGATGGACTGATCGGCAAGGCAGACCTGCTGGAAGAGATCGCCCGTCTGCATGGATATGAATCGATCCCCGAAACCCGTCTCTCACAGGAACTTCCACCCCAGCGGGTGAACCGCCAGGTCGAATTAGAAGAACTGGCACGTGACCTGCTGATCAACCTCGGGCTCAATGACATGGTCGCATACCGTCAGACCTCACCAGATCGCGAAGCACGGATTTTGCCACAAGCCGACCAGGCGGATTTCCCGGAATATTTAACAATTATCAACCCGATCACACCCGAACGGACAGTTCTGCGCCAGAACATCATGGCGACCATGCTGGAAACGCTTGAACACAACGCCCCCCATGCCAGCCACCTGGCAATGTTTGAGATTGGACCGGTCTTTATCGTCAAAGCCGATCAACAACTGCCGGATGAACAGATGCGCATTGCCATCGGTATGACCGGCACACGCATCGAGCCGACCTGGCAGGAACAGGCACCTTCCTGGATGGACTTCTTTGATCTCAAGGGAATCGTTGAAGGCTTGCTGCATGGGCTGCATATCCCGGATGTCACCTATCGGCCATCAGACCATATCTCCTTCCACCCCGGCAAATGCGCCGAGGTGCTCTCGGGTGAGAAGGTGCTGGGGGTTTTCGGCGAACTTCACCCCCTGGTCAAGGCGCATTATACCTTTGGTGCGGCACCGGTATTGGTGGCTGAGATCGATGCTGAAAAGTTGCTTGAGCTTGCCTCGCTCATATTCCAGATCCAGCCTGTTTTGGGCTTCCCACCCATCATCGAGGATATTGCAGTGATCGTTGACGAAACCTTAAGTGCTGCCGAGCTTGAAAAAGCAATATGGAGTGCTGGTGGAAACCTGCTTCAAGCGGTCAAACTTTTCGATATCTATCGCGGGGAAAAGATCGGCAGCGGCAAAAAAAGCATGGCATACAACCTGACTTACCAGGCAGCTGACCGCACATTGACCGACAAGGACGCGGCCACCGTACGCAACCGGATCGTCAGGACCCTTGAAAAGAGCTTCAATGCCATTCTAAGGAGCGGTGCCTGATATTTGTAAATAAGGAGTCGGAACTTGGGAAAAACAAAAAAGACCTTATTGATATTCTTAATCATCTCGATCTTTACTTGTGGCTGCCCCGGTATCCTGCTGGCGATCGAAGGCACCGTGCAGCTCGACCGGGCATTTATCGGCAGGCTCTACGACAGCAGCCTGTGGAGCGAAGCCCTTTACATTGCATGGGAGAATATGGCTTACCTGCTGGTGATCGGGTTAGTGTTGCTGGTGGTGCCATTGGGATTGCTGATTGCCTGGCTGTTAGTCAAAAAGCGCAAGGTCAAACCAGGTTTGGTCAGTGGAAACGACCCTATACCACCAACATCGTGACTGTCAGTCTAATTCTAAATCAGTGACATGTGAAGAATAATTAAGCCCTGTCGTCTCTGGTATTGGCCTAACTTTACCCGGTTTTATCTCCCGATAAGTAAGCGACGGTCAATATTAAAATGAAATTCCTGGGCTTGCAGATGCTTTTTACCCAGGTTTTTTCGTCCTAAAACGACAATGACATCAAACCATAGATCAGCACAAGGATCACCATCGTGATAGTCCAGGTGATCATGGTGTTCTTGTCATCCAGTTCTTCATTACGGATCCATCCCCATATGAAAGCAAAGAACGGGATGAAGATCCCCAGCAAAAGAAAAACGGTTCCCTTAACAGAGTAAATTTTGATAAGGACAGTGATGTAACAGTATAATAAAACGATAACCGCAGCAATAATTATTATCCAGATGCACTGCAATGCAGTAACCCCCACTAATTTTGCAATCAACCCCTTGAAAAAATCGATAATCACCATGACATTGACCTCCTGACAGGGATGACTTTTATGCGGTAGCTGTCCAAAAAATTATATCATTAGAAAGTACTGATCATCTGAGACCTTCCGGTAATATACCGATCATTCAGGAAAGTCTATTTGACATTTCTTATCGAAATATGACTGATCAGCTTAACAACACCAAGAATCTACCTGTAAAAACATTTAATTCACGACCCAATGATATATGGTATACTCTTCCCGCTGTCAAAGACAGCCACACCACTTTTAGGAGATGAACACATGGATTAACTTTCTTATCGGACATTAGATTGAGCAACTTTTCTTAATGATCAGCGGAGAATTGTGCCCTGTGCACAGCAGATTTAGGAAAAGCCTGTTCCGTTTAATGCCAGATAAAAATTGGAAAGGATAAAACCATGTTTCAACTCATAAAGCTCGGAAATTGCATCCACATTTTTGACCGGGAGCAAGGCTTGTTTGTCAAGCTCTCCATGAAAAACCTCAAGAAAGCCCTCGAGGTCAAAGAAACCCAGTCCACCCGCCTGCAAATCATTGAAAGCCTGGCCTGGGTGCAGTGTACTGACCCGCACTGCCGGGTCAAAAACTGCCGGCAGCAGCACTGGATCGCCCAGGTCCAGAAATTCAGGGGTTAGAAGAACAAGACCCAACCAATAAAATAATAAATACCATCGAGCCTTCCACATTCTCCGGGAAGGCTCTAATTAAATACCCGCCAAAACCAAAACACGATCTGTAGTTTTCTACATTAAAGTTTTGTTACAGACACCTCATCCCCGGTTTCTATTGAGGTCATGATTGCCTCAAGCAGCTGCACCGAAAAGATCCTCCGCTCTAAATGTGAAGGTATTGGGGTACCATCTTCCATCGCCTGCACAAACGCCCGCATGCCGTTTAAATAACAATTCTGGTCATCCAGCACTATATGATTCAATGAAAGTCCATCTTCAAACAGCACCTCGGGCAATTCAAATCCTGGTTGCGAATGAAGGATCACCGGTCCTGTTGGATAATTTACGGTTGTGGTTACATTACCCTTATCCTGGACAACGCGAACGGAAACAGCCAGTATGCCAAAGACCAGCGCACACAGGTCGGTCAAGTGGCTGCCATAAAAGCGGTATCCACCATAAGGACTGTCAACATCCGCGCGGTAGGCAATGATACCTGTCGTGGGGGATTTACGCCTTTCAATGAACTGTGCCAACTGTGGGTCAAAACACAGGGTGGACCCACCCACCACCGGGATGGCATTTTCCAGGCTGGCGGCTTTGATCGCCAAAGCCTCTTCAACGGTCAACGTAAAAGGTTTGTCGATGAAAACCGGCTTATTATGATTTATACACTGCATCGCCCGGTCAAAGTGCGAGCCAGCCAGCCGTGTGGTGAGCAGGACGGCATCACTGAGCTCGATCAACTCTTCAACACTATGGCATACATTTGGGATCCGGGCGGTTTCACGCACATAGGAAATGCGTTCCGGTTCATCATCTGCAAAAATGAAGTCCACAGCATTCCAGGGAAATGCTTTTTGTATGTTGAAAATCGACCCAAAGAACTCTGCATGCTTGCTCTGGCTACCAATAATGCCCAACTTTTTCATTTTCATTACTCCAAACTCACAAATTCAGCGATTTTGTTACTTATTCTTTGGCCCGAACGTCAAAATCGCCATAATTCAGTAAATTTCAACCTGATTTTAACGACTACTTACCAAGTTAAAGCAATTTTAATGCGCTTTTATAAAATATAAGGATTTAATGTTAGAATCTTTTCGTGATTAGAAATCATGAGCGATTATGAAGGATCTGAATGAAAGATGTAGGATGATTTCTGCTCGGGGTTGTTTCATCATGCCAAATAATTTTAGATCCCGCTCGAAATTCAGAAAGAACCAATTAGAAAGGAGAAGATAATTATGAAAAAGATCGTATTAGTTGTAGCAATTCTTGTTATGGCGCTTTCACTTGCCGGATGCAAGCCAAAAGCGGCTGAACCACAAGAAAAGATCATTATTGGAAGTATTCAAGACCTGTCTGGTGGCGCTTCTGAAGCCGGCAAGGCTAACGCCTGGGGTGCTGAATATGCGGTTAAAGTGATCAATGAAAACGGTGGTATTGATGGACGCCAGATCGAGATTATCACACTTGACTGCAAGAACGACCTGAATGAAGGTATCAATGTCTACCGCAAGCTCGTTGATGAGTACAAGGTGGACGCCATCATTGGGCCACCCCTCTCAAACCCCGCCTCTGGTTGGGTTGAGCTTTCCGAAGAGGATCAGGTCCCGATCGTCGGGCATTTTGCTGATGAGATTACAACCACCAATCCCGATACCGGTGCTGTTTATCCCTTCATGTATCTTGTTCAACCCAGCTGCGGTCAGCAGTCTGATGCGATTGCGAAATTTGCCATCGAGACTTTGGGTTTAAAAACATATGCCACCCTTTACAATACTGGTAATGCATTTGCCAAGGCGCACGCTATTCCCTTCATGAAATACGTGCGTGATCATGGCGGCAGTGTGGTGGCAGAGGAAACCTTCACCTGGACAGACACTGACTACAGCGCCCAGGCTTTGAAGATCGTTGCTGCCAATCCTGAAGCAGTCTTCCTTTCCGACTATGCCAACCAGGCAGCCACAGCTTATGATGCCCTGCGTGATGCCGGTTTCACCGGGGTCATCCTCGGCGCCAATACGCTTGCCCTACCCTTCCCCACCCTGGTCAAGAATGAGATCCATGACCTCTACTTCCTGCAGAACTACGACATGCTGAATCCGGAAACAAGGTGCTATGACCTTCACCAGACTTACATGAAGGAAGTTGGTTCCGAATATCCAAAGGCCAACGTTGGTTTCGGTTGGGATGCTGTCCAGGTTCTGGCAGCCGCCCTGGAAAAAGCCAAGGATCCGAAAGATGGTGTCGAGGTTCGTGAGATCCTCGAATCAACCAAGGGTGTCGAGATCTGCATGGGTGACATCACCATCAATCCCGCAACCCACCGTCCCACGACCCTGGGCATGCACATTGCAGTGTATGATGAAAATAATACAATGCAGATCCTGACCTTCGTGGAACCATAAGATCTGTAGCGGTAAATTTTAATCAACCCCGAATCTCAAAGGGCGAGCGGAAATTCGCTCGCCCATTTTTTTAGGAGTATTGTATGGTTTCTCAACTGATCGTTAATGGCATATCCATTGGGGCGGTTTATGCTTTGATAGCGGTAGGATTTGCGATCGTCTTCAGTATTATGCGCTTCAGTAACTTTGCCCATGGCGGCATGATAAGTGCCTGTGCATTCATCGGCTTTTATTTTCAACGCGCCTTTGATCCAGCCCCGCCATTCTACATTACCATCCTGTTTACAGCGGTTTGCGGAATGGCAATTGCCATTTTGATCGACACGCTGGGATACAGCAGGATCCGCAAGAAGAAAAGTCCTGGTATCTATTACTTCTTAATGTCTTTGACTTTTGCCATCCTCATCGAACAGATCCTGACCGTGTTCTACGGCACCAATATGTATGGCTATCCCAAGGTCTTTCAAAATGAGACCTTCATGATCGGCGACCTGCGTTTCAAAATTATGAACCTGGTTATACTGGGCGTATCTGTTGCCATGCTGATCGCTTTGATCCTTCTCATCAACAAGACCAAAGTTGGCCTGGCGATTCGCGCTGTGGCCATCAACGCTGAAGCCGGGAAGTTAATGGGCATCAATTCCGGAATGATCGTCACCCTCATCTTTGTGATCGCAGGGATCCTGGCAGGTGTATCTGGCGTGTTCCTGGGAGTTCAGTATTCGGTTTACCCGGCTGTTGGCTCGATTATGATGGTCAAAGGGTTCATTGCATCGGTAATTGGTGGACTGGGCAGCCTGAGTGGTGCAATTTTTGCTGCCCTGGCTTTGGGGCTCATTGAGATATTTCTTACATACTTCCTTGGCGCTCGCGAAACCACTGTCATCATGTTCGCGATCATGCTGGCCTTCCTGTTCCTTAGGCCGCAGGGCATCTCGGGCAAGATCACGGAAGACAAGGTATAGGAGATCAACCCATGAGCGCATATCAAACAGGTCTAATTATCCAGGTTTGCATAACAATTATTACCGTGGTGGCAGTCTTTGCCATGACAGGGTTGGCCGGCATGTTCTCCCTGGGGCAGGCAGCTTACATGGCTGTTGGTGCCTACATTACTTTTGTTCTTTATCGCGAGCTTGACATTTCATATTTCTTAACTGGTATCCTGGCGATCCTGATCAGTGTTTTCCTGGCATGGTTGATCGGCGCCCCTACGTTAAAACTCAGGCGCGACTTCTTTGCTCTGTTAACTGTGGGGTTCAGCCAGATGGTTGTTGCTGTGATCCTATTGTTTGAAAAATATACCAATGGTTCGATCGGCTTTTCCAAGATTCCCCGGGCAGATGGTTTGCTCTGGGTATCCCTGCTGATGACAGCCCTCATCATATTCTGGATCCGCAACCTGAAGTATTCACGTTTCGGCAGGATGTGCATTGCATTAAAGAATGATGAGGTGGCTGCCCGCAGCTTTGGTATTGACGTCTATAAATTAAAGCTTAAGATCTACATCCTGGCTTCGGCCATTGCGGCCTTTGCTGGCATCCTGATGGCACTGCGCAACCGGGTGATCACCCCTGACTCGTTCGGTTGGGCCAGCTCTGCTGAAATGCAGATCTTTCTTTTCTTCGGTGGCACCAATAGCCTGACCGGTGCCATTCTATCTGCAACTGTTCTAAAAATGATCCCGGAATTTTTGCGCGGGATCAACCTGTTCGGTACCAGCCTGCAGGAATATCGCACCATTATTTACTGTATCATGATCATTATCGTGATCAACTTCCGACCACAGGGTATCCTGGGTGAGGTTGAACTCACCACCAAGTGGATCAGGAAATTGTTCTCACGTTCTAAAGATAAAGCTGTTCAGAAAAGTGAAAATTATGAGTGATGCCATTTTAACAACCCGCAATCTTTCCAAATCGTTTGGTGGGGTCGTCGCTGTCAAAGAATTCTCAATGGAGATCAAGCCCGGCACGATTCGCGGCATTATTGGTCCCAATGGTGCAGGAAAGACCACCATTTTTAACCTGCTTTCCCGTATCTACAAGGAAGATGAAGGCCAGATCCAATTTGACGGTCAGGAGATTACCACAAAGAACCAGATCGAAGTTGCCAGGATGGGTCTCTCACGCACATTCCAGAATACCCGGCTTTTTACGGGCTTGAACGTCCTGGATAATGTAAAGGTCGCCCTGGATCATGCAGGACAGTACAGCCTGTTTTCTGCGTTGTTCATGCTTCCCTCGCGGGTCAAACAGGAAAGGCTGATCGAGAACCAGGCGTTGGATTGCCTGAGGTTACTTAATCTTGACCAATACGCTAAAAACAAACCATCCAACCTGCCATATGGGCTACAACGGCGTGTGGAAATTGCCCGTGCATTGGCCAATAATCCAAAAGTGCTGTTGTTGGACGAACCGGCTGCCGGTCTCAACCCGGAAGAGATCTTCCAACTGATCGATTTCATCAAACACATCCGTGACAAGTATCCCACCCTGGCGATCCTGATCATTGAACACAGGATGGAATTGATCATGAACCTGTGTGAGCATATATACGTGCAAGACTTTGGTTTTTCCATAGCGCAAGGTACACCGGCTCAAATACAAACTGATCCGAAAGTGCTGGCAGCATACCTGGGAGAGGAGGAAAGAGCATGACGATCCTGGAAATTACAGACCTGCGTGTTTCATATGGTTCGATCGAAGCGATCCATGGCGTCAACCTGAAGCTGGAAGAAGGCAAGATCACCGCCATCATTGGTTCAAATGGTGCCGGCAAAACCACGATCATCAACGCCATCTCCGGTATGGTGCATAGAAGCGGAAAGCTGCTTTACAAAGGGATGCCTCTTACCGACAAGACCAACAAGGTAGTCCAGCAAGGCATCATCCAGGTACCCGAGGGTAGAAAGATTTTTGCCGGGCTCACAGTTGAAGAAAACCTACGCCTTGGTGCTTATGCCCTGAAAGACCAGAGAAAGGTCATCGACTTGATCCATGACCAATATTGCCTTTTCCCCATCCTGAAAGACCGCAAGAACCAGGATGCCGGGACACTTTCCGGTGGCGAACAGCAGATGCTGGCAATCGCCCGTGGGCTGATGGCCAAACCCACCATACTGATGCTGGATGAACCTTCACTCGGGTTGGCACCCATAATCATCAACGATGTATTTAAGACCATTCAAACCATCAAGGAAAATGGCGTGACGATCCTGCTGGTAGAGCAGAACGCAAAAAAGTCATTAAGCATCTGCGATTACGCCTATGTCATCGAAAATGGTCATGCCATCCTGGAAGATACGGGAGAACGCCTGCTTAACAATGAAAAGGTTGCCATTGCTTACCTGGGCACAACCCGTGAAATGGAATAGATCAACTACAGGAGAATAATTATGGAACAAAAGCATATAAAAGTAGAAAAACTCGACGTTCATGTCTTTGATACCCGTCTTGAAATGGGGCAGGCAGCTGCCCACGAGGCTGTAAACCGGATCAATCGCTTTATTGCTGAAAAAGGCGAGGCTACCGTAATTTTTGCTGCCGCACCTTCCCAAAATGAAATGCTCGCCGCGCTCAAGGATGCCGATGTGGATTGGACCAAAGTGCGTGCCCTCCACATGGACGAATATATCGGGCTGCCAGTCGATCACCCGGCTGGGTTTGGCAACTTCCTGCGCCGGGCGATCTTTGATCACCTGCCTTTCAAAGAGATCCACTACCTGTATGACAACCAGGTGGAGCCGGAAGTGGTTTGCCAGCGCTATTCGGCCCTCATAGCACAGTATCCCCCGGACCTTGTGCTCTTGGGCGTAGGTGAAAACGGTCACCTGGCATTCAACGACCCGGCGGTGGCGGATTTTAACGACCCCCTGGCAGTCAAGATCGTTGAGCTGGATGATGTGTGCCGCACGCAGCAGGTCAATGATGGCTGTTTTGCCACCTTTGACGACGTCCCCAAAAGGGCGATCACCATTACCATGAGTGCAATAATGAATGTCAAACAGACTGTGTGTGTGGTTCCCGGCAAGTTGAAAGCCCCGGCGATCAATGCCATGCTCAATGGTGAGATCACCACCCACTGCCCGGCTTCCATATTAAGAACACATGATCATTCAGATTTGTATCTTGACAAGGATAGCGCAAGCCTTGCCCTCAAGTAAACAGCAATACCAAATAAAAGGAGAAAATAACATGCTTACATACGAAATGACCGCAGATGAAATAATGAAACTGGACCCGGATCTAGCAATTATCCCGGTTGGTTCACTGGAACAGCACGGACCCCACATGCCAATCATGACCGATTGGGCGATCGCTGAAGCATTCGGTAAGGGTGTGGCTGAAAAAACCGGCGGATTCCTCATCCCGGCCTTACCCATCAGCACCTGCCGTGAGCAAATGGGCAAGAAAGGCAGCGTCTGGATGGAACCGGTCACCTTCTACAACATGATGACCGATATCATTATGTCTCTTAAAACCCAGGGGTTCAAGAAAGTATGCATCATCCAGTGCCACGGTGGTATTTTTATCATGACACCTATCGTTCGCGATCTGAATGCCAAGTTCAATCCCGACCTGATGGTCGTCAATATCGATACCATGTCCATCTACCCCATCCTGCAAAAAGAAGGCCTGGTCGAAACGACCAACGAACTGCATGCTGGCGAGTTGGAAACCTCCAAGATGCTTCACCTCCATCCTCATACCGTGCATATGGACCGCGTGGTTGATTTCGTTCCCACTGTTTCCAGGCCTATGTTGAACTATGGCAGCATTTTCCGGGCAACACCCATGGGTGTATGGGGCGAACCTTCCTATGCCACTGCAGAAAAAGGCAAGAAACTGGTCGAACGTTCCATCGAGATCGCAATCGATCAAATGAATGCTATCTTTGCTTACATGGAAAAAAAGGAGAAGTTCAATTACAGCTACTTCTAAGTCACAACACCTGGAGATCTTATGAACGAAAATGAACTGCTTGACCTGATGACTACCCCATCGCCACGCCTCGTCGAGGATGTTAAGAGGATAGATGGGGATATCATGATCCTGGGTTGCGGTGGAAAGATCGGTCCCTCGCTGGCGATCACCGCTAAAAGGGCGATCGACCAGGCAGGGTTGAACAAGAAAGTCATCGGGGTATCCTTGTTTGACTATCCCGATGCGCCCCAGGCGATGCGCAATGCCGGCATTGAAGTGATCGAGGCTGACCTCTTGGACTCAGCTCAATTAGCCAGTCTGCCCGATATTAAACACATCATCTACATGGTCGGACGCAAATTTGGCACCTACAAGAACCAGTCCCTGACCTGGGCAATCAATGTATTGCTCCCTGCCCGGGTCTGCGAACGATTCCCCTACGCCAACATGGTCTCTTTTTCGACCGGTAATGTCTACAGTTATGCCAACATCAACAGCGGCGGTGCGGTTGAAGATGAGTTGCCAGTGCCGGTTGGTGAATATGGTCAGACCTGCCTGGGTCGTGAACGTGTCCTAGAATATTATGCCGAGTTGCACAACAACCCGATGTTGATATTCCGCCTGAATTACGCCATCGACATGCGCTACGGAGTGCTTTTTGACCTGGCAAAGAATATCATGGATGGAACGCCGATTAACCTGGAGATTGGTTATTTTAACTGCATCTGGCAGGGTGACGTATGCGAGTATGCCATCCGCTCCCTGTTGCACACCAGCAACCCGCCCTGCATTCTCAATGTGACCGGACCGGAAAGCATTGGCATTCGTTGGGCAGCCCAAACTATGGGAAAATTGCTGGGCAAGGAACCATTTTTCGTTGGTGATCCCAATCCACACAAAGCCCTGTATAGCAACACCTCAAAACTGAATTATCTTATGGGCTACCCCAATTTGCCTCTCCAAAAAATGATGGCAATGGTTGCTGATTGGGTGAAGACTGGTGGCAAATTTATCAATGCGCCAACCCATTTTGAATCTACCGATGGCAACTACTGAAAGATGCGATTCACGAAATAATCGCAAAGATAAGTCGGTTGCTTCATTTACATTGAAAAATTAACTTAAGGAGTTTCAAATGCTTAATTTTGAAATCAGTGGAAAAGTTGCTGTGATCACTGGCGGTGCCGGTATCCTTTGCACAACCATGGCAAAGGAACTGGCAAAGGTCGGCGTCAGGGTCGCAGTTTTGGATATTGCTGAACCGAAGGCACAGGAAGTTGCGGCAGAAATAGTTGCCCAGGGTGGTGATGCCATCGGTGTTGGCGTGGATGTGCTCAACCTGGAAAGCCTGGCAAAAGCCAGGGATGTTGTTCTGCAAAAGTTCGGACGCGTGGATATCCTGATCAATGGCGCAGGAGGCAACAAGACTGCCGCCACGACCAGCCCGACCCAATCATTTTTTGATTTACCGCAGGACGCCATGCAGTGGGTCATGAATCTCAATCTTTTGGGAACCATCTACCCGACGCAGGTCTTTGGCAAGGTCATGGCAGAGCAAGGCTCTGGCAATGTGATCAATATTTCGTCCATGGCAGCCTTCACACCATTAACCAACACTATCGCCTACAGTGCCGCTAAAGCTGCCATATCCAACTTTACACAATGGATGAGTGTGCATTTCTGCATGGAATACTCAACCGCCATTCGTGTCAATGCCATTGCCCCTGGATTCCTGCTGACCCAGCAGAATCAATTCCTCCTGGAGGATGCGCAGGGGAATCCCACCGAGCGCGGACAGAAGATCATTAATATGACTCCCATGGGACGATATGGCCAACCGGTCGAACTTGTTGGTGCCATAATTTTCCTCTGTTCGGACGCAGCCAGTTTTGTCACCGGTGTCGTGCTGCCTATTGATGGCGGCTTTAATGCCTACTCCGGTGTGTAAAAGGTCAGTAAATAAAGAAAGAAAATAATAAACAAAAAAGTTCATTCTTCAAGATCGACGAAAATGAACACAAGGAGATAGTATGAATAAAAAATTAAAAGTCCTGTTAATGGGAGCAGCTTTTTCAGCCGACCTCCATGTAGATGCTTATGCACGTATCCCGGAAAAGGTTGAGATCGTCGGCATTGTGGACAAAGCCGCTGATCGCATTGAAGCCCTGGCGAAGCGCTATGGCTTGACCGGTTACAAGGCATATGATGATATCGATAAGGCCATTGCTGAAGTGGATTGTGATGTAGTGGATATCTGCATGCCCAACTTCCTGCACCACAGGGTCGCCATTGCCGCCCTCAATCGCGGTCGCGATGTTTTCTGCGAGAAACCCCTCGCCACTACCGTTGCTGATGGACGCGACATGGTGGATACTGCAGCCCGCCTGGGCAGGCGTATCTACTATGCTGAAGACTGGTTGGGCACCCCGGCTCTAAATCGCGCCCTCGAGATCGTCGAAAGTGGTGCCATCGGTGACCTGAAATACGTGCGTGCCCGTGAGTGCCACAGCGGCTCTCACAGTCCCTTTGCCCAGACCATCGCCTTCTGCGGTGGCGGCTGCATGATCCACCTGGGTGTGCATCCGGTCGGTTTCATGTTAGCCATGAAAAACAACCGCTGGTCCGAGCTTGTCGCCATGACTTCCGGTGGTGGTGAGTCAAACCTGATCCATAAAGGCATGGAAGGCGAAGACTGGGCTGCAGTTTTGTTAAAATTTGCAGATGGCACGACCGCTGTGCTAGAATCCAACTTCGTCAGCGCCGGTGGCATGGAAGATTACATCGATTTTTATGGCACCAAGGGCTGCCTGCATGTTGACCTCACTTTCTCCAGTGCCATCACCGGTTTCAGCATTCCCGGTTTTGATTACACGGTTGAAAAAGCCGAAGTGACCACTGGTTGGTCCAAGCCATCAGTGGATGAGAAATATAACCTGGGCTATGTAGCCGAGATCGCTCATTTCGTTGAATGCGCATCTCTGGGTAAAGATGCCCGGGTCGGTTTACGTGGCATTGATGGTCTGGAGATTCTTGAAGTGGTCAACCTGATCTACAAATCAGCCAAAGACGGTATCCGTATCAATAATCCAAAGTTAGGAGAATAAAAAATGACAGAAGATATCAGAATTCCTGTAAAACTCGGTGATGTAACCTTTAAGAATCCATTTTACATCGCTTCCGGGCCGACCGCCAAATCGGTCAAACAATTAATAAGGATCGAAGAGACCGGTTGGGCTGCTGCGATCCTTAAGTTAAGCATTGAGCCGGTTCCATACATCAATAAACGACCTCGTTACAGTCTCTTTCCCCAGCACAACGCACTGGCCTTTACAGCTGAACGACGCTTAACACTGGTTGAGGGCTTACGCCTGGTTGAAGAAGCAAAGCCGAAGTTGCATGACCTGCTTCTAATCCCCAATATTACCTACGCCGGCGATGATGGCGCTGCCGGGTGGGCGAGAATGGCAAAACGTTTTGAGGATGCAGGTGCTGACCTGATCGAACTCAACATGTGCTGCCCCAATATGTCCTACAACCTGGAGATCACCAGTGGCGGACAGGCCGAAACCACAAAAAAGACCGGTGCCAGCATGGGTTCGCAAGGCAATGTTGCCGCAGAAATTGTGGCTGCGATCAAGCAAGCGATCCACATTCCGTTGATTGCTAAATTGACCCCAGAAGGTGGCAGAATTGCACAAATAGCCAAGACCGTTACTGCTGCCGGCGCTGATGCTGTTGCCTCCAACGGCAATCGACTGGGTATTCCACCCATCAACCTTGATGCCCCTGAAAAGGCCTGCTACCACCTGCAGGAAGAAATCAGTATGAGCTGTTACGCCAGCAAGTGGCTGAAACCCCTTGCCCAGCGCGATGTGTACGAAATTCGCAAGGTTAACGGTCCGGATATCTTCATTCTCGCCAACGGCGGCATCACCAATTGGCGCGATGCAGTTGAAATGCTCATGTGTGGTGGCAGCCTCATCGGTGTATGTTCTGAAACCCTGATCAGCGGCTTTGATATCGTCCGACCCATGATCAAAGGGCTGAAGGACTTCATGGATCAGCATGGTTATACATCTCTGGATGAATTCCGCAGCCAGATCGTATCTGAAGTGAAGACAGCCACTGAACTCACACTGTATGGTGGTCATGCCAGGATCATTGAACCCAATCTCTCGGCACCCTGCAAGATCGCCTGCCCACACCATGTGCCGGTCCAGGCTTATGTTCAGAAAGTCGCCAAAGGTGAATTCCATGATGCTTTTGACCTGATCACGGGTAAGAATCCACTGCAGGACATCTGTGGACTGGTCTGCACCCACCCCTGCGAGGATGTCTGTACCCGCGGCATCAATGGTCGTCCCATCCAGATCCGCGACATCAAACGCTTCGTCCTGGAGTATGGTCGTGCCAAAGGCTGGCCTGAAAGTGGTCAGGTTGCCGAACCTAATGGTCATAAAGTGGCCGTTGTCGGTTCCGGACCCGCTGGATTAACCTGTGCCGCAACCCTGCGCAAAGCCGGCTATGCTGTGACCATTTTTGAGCGTGATCAGAAACCGGGCGGCATGATGCGCTATGGCATCCCTGCCTTCCGTCTCTCCCGCCAACGTCTGGATGATGAGATCGCCCGCACCCTTTCCAATGGCATCGGTCTTCAAACTGGCAAGGAACTGGGCAAGGATTTCACCCTTGAAAGCCTGAAGAAAGAAGGTTATGAAAGTGTCTTCCTGGCTGTTGGTGCCCAGGAAAGTGACTCCTTCAATGTACCT
Source organism: uncultured Anaerolineaceae bacterium (assembly GCA_964435475.1). GTDB lineage: Bacteria > Chloroflexota > Anaerolineae > Anaerolineales > Anaerolineaceae > CAYSZB01. The sequence goes on from CAYSZB010000002.1 coordinate 48,520, forward strand.
GGTGAAGATGCCAAAGGCGTGATCAATGCCACCGACTTTCTCAAAACGGTCAGCGATCAAGGCAAAGCAGAAATTGGCAGGACGGTTGTGGTGGTAGGTAATACCTATGCCGCAGCCGATGCCGCCCGCACGGCAGTTCGCCTTGGCGCGGAAAAAGTCATCCTGGCCTACAGTTCGATCGTTAAAGCCCGCACTGGCCTGGTGGAAACCTTCCAGGAAGCAAAAGACGAAGGTGTCAACCTCCTCGACCAGGTACAGCTGAAGAGCGTGGTTGAAAACAATGGCCAGGTGAGTGCAGTTGAACTGGTCAACTCCATCGGCCTGGCGCTCAGGATTGATTGCAATATGGTCATCCTGGCCGGGAAAATGCATGCAAGTGCATTTGGTGAAAGCACTTTGATCAGTGATGGGTTCATCAAGGTCGATAACAAAACGGGTGAGACGGGTTTGACTGGTATTTTCGCCGGTGGAGACGTCACCCGCCAGGGCACCATCATCTCTGCCATTGCAGCTGGTAAAAAAGCCGCCGTCTCGATCGACCAGTACCTGATGCAAGATAAAGCGACCCTCGAATACACCCCCGAAACTGTGCGTGTGGATACCAATATGGTCCTGCAGCGTGTGGGTTACCTCAAAGAGACTCTCAAAGAAACTGGCCTGGACACACAGGCACCCAAAGCGCGGGTGCAAAATTTCGACACCTACGAGCGCGTTATGACCGAAGCCGAAGCTGTAGCAGAAGCTGGACGCTGTCTCAACTGTGGTTGTGGTGAAGGCTGTCAGATCTGCAAGACCATCTGCTGTGAGTTTGCCATTGATATCGTTGCCCCGGACATCCTTAAGGTCAACGAGGAAACCTGCGTTGCCTGCGGCATGTGCTACAGGCGCTGCCCGACTGGTAACATTGAGATGGTCAATACCGGGATCATCCACACATAAAAAGGACACTGTTTATGAGCAATACATCAAAAAAAATTAAGTTGCAAGATCTGAAAGAATTCTGTGCTGCCGCCCTCGTTCACGAGGGCATGTCACAGGATAACGCACGCATCACCGCCGAGGTGTTGGCAGAAACTGATGCCTATGGCACCCATTCGCATGGCACCAAGAACCTGCATGGCTACATCAAGAAAACCCGCGTAAATGCCCTGGATATCAAGGCAGAACCTGTGGTCATCAAGGAAGGTCCAGCCTTTGCCATCATTGACGCCCAGAACGGAATGGGCATGGTTGCATCCTGCAAAGCCATGGAAATGGCATGCGATAAAGCAAAACAGGCCGGTATCGGCATCGTTACCGTAAAGAACAGCACCCATTTCGGGGCTGCCGGTTACTTTGCCAATCTCGCCGCCAGTCGCGGCATGTTTGGTATCTCCATGAGCAATGTCGATCCCAACATGACCGTGCCCGGTGCCCGGGGCATGCTTATGGGCAATAACCCCCTCTCATATGCCGCACCCGCCCTCTCCACCCCCTCCGTTTTTCTGGACATCGCCATGAGTAACGTCGCATCCTTAAAAGTGGTGCAAGCCCGTAAAAATGGCACCTCCATTCCAGACAGTTGGATCGTCGACAAGGATGGTCTGCCCACCACCGACCCCAGCCACTATCCCGAAGAAGGCGCTATGCAGCCCATGGCAGCCCACAAGGGTTACGGGCTTGCAGTGATGGTCGAACTGATGACCGGCATCCTGGCAGGTGGCGGGGTCAGCATGTTGGGTGACGTCCCCAGTTGGGTATTTGTACTGGATAAACCCAACAATGTCTGTCATACCTTTCTGGCGATTGATGTCGAACAGTTTGTCGGTAAAGAGGCTTATGTAGCCCGCACCGAGGATATGGTCCAGGCGCTACGCAGTGCCCCCAAGGCCAAGGGCAAAGACCGCATCTACACCCCCGGTGAGATCGAGTGGGGAAAACATGCGCAGGCTGAAATATGTCTTGAATTACCGGTTGAAGTTGCCACTTCGCTCGAAGGCCTGGCACAGGATACTGGTGTTAAAATTAAATGGCAGAATTCGGAGGAGTAAATATGAATAGTTTGGAAAGAATACATTTAGCCGGCCTGGTGCCGGTGGTTGTGATCGATAATGCGGATGATGCCGTGCCCGCTGCGCAGGCACTGCTGGACGCCGGTCTCGATGTCATGGAAATTACCATGCGCACCGCAGCCGGCATCCAGGCGATCAAGAATGTCGCCGCCAGCTGCCCGGACATGCTTGTTGGCGCCGGCACCATTCTGACTCTTGAAAAATGCCAGGAAGCAGTCGAAGCGGGTGCCCAGTTCATTGTCTGTCCCGGTTTCAACGAAAAGATCGTTGCCTGGTGCGTGGACCATAACGTCGCCATCACCCCCGGCTGCGTCACCCCCACCGAGATCGACATGGCTTTAGCCTATGGCATTAAGACCGTCAAGTTCTTCCCCGCTGATGTCTACGGTGGCGTGAATGCCTGCAAAGCCCTTTATGGTCCCTATAAGGCAGCCGATGTCTCCTTTATTCCAACCGGTGGCATCAATAACGACAACTTGGCTGAATATGCGGATAAACCGTTTATCTTTGCGGTCGGTGGAGGCTGGCTCTGCCCCACGGCGGATATTGCCAATCACAAGTTCGCTGCCATCACTGAAA
>CAYSZB010000002.1:51249-87225 GCA_964435475.1 uncultured Anaerolineaceae bacterium
TGGCTCTGCCCCACGGCGGATATTGCCAATCACAAGTTCGCTGCCATCACTGAAACGGTGAGAAAAACCATCGATATCTTACTCGGTTTTGAATTTGCCCATATCGGTATCAACCAGGTAAACCGGGATGCATCTTTGGCTGACGTGGACCGCTTTAACCAGGCCTTCCACTTCCCCACCAAGGTGGGTTCCAGTTCCAATATGGCAAGTGATGCCATTGAGGTCACCAACGAACCTTACCTTGGGACGCATGGACACCTGGCAATCCGAACCAACAATATCCAGCGCGCCATGCATTACCTGGCAAAGCGTGGATTTGAGATTGACCAGACTACTGCCAAGTTCAAGGGCAGTGCCATGATCGCCATCTATCTTAAGGGCGAATTTGGCGGTTTTGCAGTCCATTTGCTGCAAAAGTCATAAGAAGGAGTTGATGAACATGAGAATAGTAACGTTTGGCGAGATCATGCTGCGACTGAAATCCCCCGGGCATGAGCGTCTCTTCCAGAGCGCCATGCTGGAGGCCACTTTTGGCGGTGGCGAAGCCAATGTCGCTGTATCCCTGGCAAATTTTGGGATGGACGCATCATTTGTAACCGTGCTGCCAAAGAACGAGTTGGGTGAAGCCTGTCTGCAGGAGGTCCGCAAATTTGGCGTGGACACCAGCAAAATCAAGCGCGGTCCCGGTCGCATGGGCATCTATTTCCTTGAAGGTGGTGCAAACCAGCTGGCCAGCAACGTCGTTTATGACCGCAGCTATTCCGCCATCGCCCTGGCAAAACCGGGTGACATCGATTGGGAAGCTGTTTTTGCAGATGCAGACTGGTTCCACATCACCGGTATTACCCCAGCCATATCAGAAAGCGCCATGCAACTGTCCCTGGAGGCGGTTAAAGCTGCCAAAGCAAAGAACATCACCGTCTCCTGTGACCTCAATTATCGCAAGAAGTTGTGGAATTACGGCAAAACAGCCCCCGAGGTGATGGGTGAATTGGTCAAGTATGTCGATGTTGTCGTGGCAAACGAGGAAGACTGCCAGAAGGCTTTGGGAGTCAAGGCTGAAGTGCATGTCGAAAGCGGCAAACTGGATAGCGATAAGTACAAAGCCCTGTCCGATGCCGTGCTCAAAGCCTACCCCAATATCAAACAGATCGCCATCACCCTGCGCGAAAGCCAGAGTGCGGATAGCAATGACTGGGCGGCCTGCCTGAACGACCGCCAGCAGTTCTACCTGAGCAAAAAATATGCCATCCGCGACATCGTGGACCGTGTTGGCGGTGGCGATGCCTTTGCCGGTGGTTTGATCTACGGGTTAAACACCTATACGAACAAGCAGGATGCCCTGGAATTTGCCGTGGCAGCCAGTTGCCTCAAGCACTCCATCATTGGTGATTTCAACCGCGTCACCGTGGCAGAGGTCGAAAGATTGATGGGTGGAGATGCCTCCGGGCGTGTCCAACGCTAAAGATTGATTTTTCTACAAAAGCAAACACGCTGCAGTCAAAGTTGACTGCAGCGTGTTTTTTGTTAGCAGGGAACCTCCTAATTCCAGCCAGTTCCCAAAACCAAGGGAATGAGTTTATTCTCCCTTACCTGTATTGATTATGGCTGGACTTCCGTTTCAACCGCGGATACTTTTTCGGCTGCCTGGGCAGCGATCTGTTCCAGCAGTTTGGCATGCGTCTTGCGCGTGATCGGGTACCAGATCAGCAGTGGCAAACTGATCAACAATACGACCGCTGGTACCGGTCCAAAGAACAGCCGGATACCCAAAAGTGCCTGCTCGGTCTGCTGCGGCTGGTTGGCAACATAACCAAATAATTTAAGTGCCCAACCGCTGGCAGCAATGCCCAATGCACCGGTGAACTTTCCCAGGAACTGCCACATACCATAGTAGATGCCCTCATGCCGTTCCCCGGTCATCACCTCGTCATATTCCACCACATCCGGCAGCATGCTCCAGGGGAATACCCACTGCGCGGAGAACCCCAAACCTGCCACCGCCACCACCAGGTAGAGCAGCGGTGTGGGCTCATTCGGGAAGAAGAAGGTCATGATAACCGCCAGGCTGGCGATTCCCAACCCCAGGGCATAACAGGGACCCTTGTTGATCTTATCCGATAGATAGCGCCATGGGAACAGGAAGATGCCGATGCACCCCAGCAGAAGTAACATGATCAGCGTCAATTGGCTTTCCATCTTGACCTGGTAGATCGTGTAATACGAGAGCAGTGTGGTCAGGAGGGTGAAACTGAAACTGCTTAATAATTGGGCTGCCATGAGTTGCATGAAGGGTTTGTTCTTGAAGGTCATCTTAAACATCTTGAAAGGCGGCATTTTGCTGGGCACGAAATCTGCACGCTTTCGCTCTTTGATATTGACGGCGGTGGTCAAGACAGTGATGATTGCCACCAACCCGAAGGTGGCACCCACTGCACTCCATGATTGACTGGTGGTGATGCCGAAACTACCCTGGATAATGTCCGCCACCATCTTGGTTATACCTGCACCGACAATGTAGCCCAGCACGGTGAATACCTCGCGCACTGTGGTCAGTGAAGTGCGTTCGCGGTAATCGTAGGTCAATTCAGGCGTCAATGCATAATATGAAATGGAAACCATTGAATGGAAAGTGTCAAATGCCAGGAATGAGAACAATACTGCCAAAAACGCCTTGACCCCAACCAGTCCTTCCGGGATGGAAAATAGCAGCCAAGTCGCCAATCCCATCGGGATGGCACCAAACAACAGCCATGGGCGGCGGCGTCCCCATCGTGAACGTGTCTTGTCAGAAAGATATCCAAAGAACGGGTCGTTGATCGCGTCCCAGGTCAATTTGCCAACCATCAGGGCGGTGCCGGCAAGTCCGGGGTCGATGTGCGCGACATCCGTGAAGAAAAAGAGCATCCAGAACTGGATGGCAGCGGTTAGCGCCTGGATGCCCAGGTCGGCCACGCCATAAAGGATCTTGGTGCTGTTGCGCAGTTTTTCAGAAGCGGGTGTAACGGTCATGAATTTCTCTCCTTGAGCATAAATTTTTCCGCTGCCAACAGGAATTCGTCGGCGCGAACAACCTTGACCTTCTGCGGGTCAAGGGTTTGAACAAAATGGTAGACATCCGCCACCGTTGTGCGGTAGGCAAAAAGGTGACAGGCAATGAAGCGGGTCTGGGGGCCGGGTGCTTCGATCAAGGCACGTATTCCAGAAAGCACCTGCTCAGCCGGCAGACCGATCTGGCTGAGGTGTGGCCAGGCATATGAAACCAGCGGTCGTTTCCCCGCCATGGTCATTGGTGTCTTGTTGAGATGGAAATACCCGGCAATATAGCCCAAAAAGTTGCCCGGCGCATTGGCGTGGTCATTGATCACCCGTTGGGGAATATTGCAGGTGTATGAGGTGGTGATGCGGATGTCAGACTGGTCGCACAACCTGGCGCTTTCCCGCATATAAGCCGGCAGGTCTGGCACCAGTGGCGGGATAAGGTAACCAGCCCCGGACGGACCCGCCACAAGCATGTCGTTTGCTGACAGGTTTTGGTAATAATTTTCCAGGAGTGCTGGTGCCAACTCGACCAGCAGAGGTTGCACTTCCCAATTGAATGGCACCAATCCCCGTTCCGGGCGGCGCCAGTTGCCCACTTCGGCAGTATTCATCAGCGTGAATTGGTCCCCATCGGAAAGGGTGAAGGTCAGGTAGATCTTCTCCTCAGGGGCCACCTCCCCCGGAGCCATGTAATGCTGCTTCAATGCTGATTGTGCAGGCAGCTGGCTGTGGAATGAATAGTTGCTTGCCAAAAAGGTCGGTCCCAGTCGCAAGCCATTGGCTGAAATGGATAACATGAACGCAAATTCGTCATCCCGGTCAGTATGCCAGCCCAAAATGGTCGGGTAGGGCAAAGGCTTAACCGACTTTTGGATCTGTGTCCCCAGGCGGGTTTCCGGGCTGCCTAATCCCAGCAGCCACATTCCCAAAGAACACACCAGGTGATCGATCTTCGTGTTGAAAAGGAAGTTGCGCAAACCCAAAGGACCCGCGACCAACATCAACAGCAGTTTTTGACCCAAAGATCGCAAGCCTCCCTTCTTGAAGCAGGATAGGCTGAAAGAAAAGAGCTTGTTCTGGACAATGTAATCAGTAATTTCCGCCCGCTGCCAGGTGGGTTCATAGTGAGCGACTGTGCCGGGTGTGCATTGCTTAAAGAGGTTTTGATAAGCCCATTTGTAAAGTGATACGCGTTCAGAGAATCGCCCCCGCAGGTCAATTTTCACCTCGATCCCATAGTATTCCCGGATGACCTTGACATGGTCCGGGTGCACCACCAGCAGGTCCTGCAATCCGGAATACATCAATGCCAGGTTGATCGATTCAGGCAGGGCGGGATCGAACAATACCATTCCCTTTAACAGGTCGCGATATTTGAAAATACCCGCCAACAGGTCCTTCAGCTCATGGATGCGTATGTCATAACGGGTGCGGTATTGATCCAGGTTGTCAAGGTCGTTCCGCTTGAGAACTTCGCGGTATTTGCCGAACCAGTCTTCTTCCGTCATCTGCACGGAGTTGGTCTTGCGGGTATTTGGATCATCATAATTACCATAGTCAAGGAACAGCCTGGGACCCTGACGATTTACCAGTCCCTGCAGGCTATTGGCAGTCAGGCGCTCTGCAAACGTCAATTCGGAGACATCCAGCAGATCAATTGAGTAGGTTTCTTCTGACATATTGCTCCTTTTCAGTTATGTTTTTTCAGGTCAAGAAAAGATCTTTGGGTTCTGTGTCAGCAGGTTCTGCAGTGGGATGAAGAGAGGTTGTGGCAGGTCAGACAAATCGAACCATCCGACTTCGCTGGACTCATCCGGCGCATTAAGCGATGCATCTCCATTGGCATGAACCATCCGCATCCAAACGGTAATGTAATGCTTACCTTCCAAAGGGAAAATATCATTGGTGATGGTGATAAAACGCGGCACATCTCCCACAACACCTGTCTCTTCCGCCAATTCGCGCAACGCACAGTTTTCCAGTGATTCACCAAATTCCAGGTGTCCACCCGGTGTTGACCACGTACCACTGCCATGCGAGTTGACCCGTTTCACCATCAGCAGCTTGTTCTGGCGCAGGCAGATCACCCCGACACCTACTTTAGGAAAAGCAGCCTCACTCATGCCATAACCTTTTGGCTTCAACAACCCAGGCATTAAACTGGGCTGGGCTTTCAGGGAACTTGAGGTAATGTTGCTTGATCTTTCCAGCCTGGGAGGAAGCCTGCATGAATTTTTTCAGGCTGGCAGCTTTGAATTGCCCGGTTACAACGCCCCATAGCAAGGTTAGAGCGATTTTGACCAGCTTTTTCATGCTCATGTGCAACTCAAAATTCTGGTTCAACTCCTCAAAATCCGCACTGGAAAAAATGATCCCTTTATGAAACAGGTAGTTGACATCCTTGCGGGTCAATTCAGCGGCTGCTGGCAGTTGTGCCAGGCTGGCGGCAAACTTTGCGCCCTGTCCACGCTGGTAACGCAGGTTGTAGTCCCACAGGGCTGCCAGGCTGGTATCACCGATCTTTAATGCCTGGTCGGCTGTTTCAACTGCAATCTTCACAGCAGTAAAGCCCGAGGTGATGCCCTCACCCGAGAAGGGTTTGTTCTGATTGGCGGTATCCCCGATGAGCATCAGTCCATTCCCCACCATTGAGAACGGTGTCCGTGTAAAGGGGATGACACCCTGGCGGTGCCCCACCACCCTGCCCGGGTCGCCAAAATACTCTTCCCGCCATTGGCGCAGTTTTTGCCAGGCATAATCATAACTGTGCGGCTGACCAATTCCCAACACCACATCATCGCCATAACTCTTATTCCAGAACGCCTTATGGAACATGTAACCGTTGCTGCCGGTAAGGCTGCCTTCCGGAAGGTCAGAACGCAATTCCAGGCACACATACAAGCGTTTTTCTGGAGGTACAGGTGCGTTTTCTACACCAAGGTCTGTTGGTAGTTTTGTGCGCACAGCACCAGCTATGCCGGAGGCATCCACCACCAGGGATGCGTGTGCAGTAAAACGCTCACCATTAAGAGTTCCTTTTACCCCCACGATCCGTTTACCTTCAAGTACCAGTTCCTCAACCTTTGCATCCTGGCGCAGGTCAGCACCAGCCGAAATGGCATAGAACCTCAGACGTTGCATAAGCAAAGGCATATTCACCACATAAAACGTGTTGCGCACAGGCAATTTCATTATTTCATCAGGTGAATAAGTGAAACCTATGTTTTCGGTATGGATCAGCTCAGGTGGCTCGGGATGGGGAATGTCAAATTCGTCAAAGCGTACTTTTTCCATGTGGATGATCTCGATCGCCTTGCCCAAAGCAGAAAAGGGTTTTTCCTCCAGCACAAGCACCTTATGTCCCCGCTGTGCCATGCGCCAGGCAAAGACGGTGCCTGCGGTGCCAGCCCCAACAACGATCACATCGGTAAAGAATTGCTTTTCCATCAGGGTCAACCTCCAGGAAGTGAGTTTGGTTAATTATAGACGAGAAGTAATATTTTGCCGGGTATCAACCAGTAAATCACTGTGAGTTTGGCAAAATAACTGTGAATTGATATTAAACAAGTACAATAAATAGTGTACAGCTTAATTCTCACAACCGATGATCACAAGGAGAGCCATTCATGAAACCTCGATCCAAATTCATTATTCGCTTGATAGTTTTGGTAATGATTTTTCTTGTGTCCTTCCAGTCAGTACAGGTTAATGCTCAAACTTTACGCGCAGGTGAGCGCGGACCCATCCAGACATTGATCGATAACGCAACTGATGGTGACACGGTCATTATTCCTGCAGGCACCTACAGCGAAACCCTGACTATCGATAAGAACCTTACCCTCACAGGTGGAAGCAATCTCGATACTATCCTCCATCCAGCAGGATCTGGTCAACGTGTGATCACCGTGACAGCAGGTCATAACCTCGTCGTCAATTACCTTTATATCCAGAATGGCCAGGCGCCAGGTAATGGCGGCGGTGGTATTTACATGGCTGGTGGCAACCTGACAGTAGACCATAGTTTCTTCAACAATAATTCCGCTGATTATGGTGGAGCCATTTTCATGGAAGCCAACACTTCAACGGTCACCATAAATAACAGCTACCTGATCGCCAATACTGCCACTGCAGATGGGGGTGCTGTTTTTGCCAGGGGAAATGCCACATTGTATCTGGCATACTTCGGCAACAACAATGCCGGCTCGCATGGTGGGGGCATTCATGTACAGGACGGTAGCCTGACGACATGGGGTGGTCAATTTATCGATAACGTTGCTGGCGGAAATGGGGGAGGCGCGAACGTTAACAACAACGTTTCCATTTCTCTTACATACTTCACAACCAATACTTCAGGGAACCAGGGTGGGGGACTGCTTCAATGGAATTCAGATAAAACAGTCACCATAGCTTCAGCAACTTTTACCGGCAACACAGCTGAGCTTAATGGCGGCGGAGCATATCTGACAAGCCATGCGACCATTTCTTACAACAAATTCATTTCAAATACTGCCAATTCCAGCGGAACAAGTGATACATATGGAGGAGGCTTATATGCATCAAATGGTGCAGATGTCACCTATTCAAAATTCATAGACAATCGGGTAATTTGCTCCGGTTGCGCACTCAGACTGGGCGGAGCGGTCTTCACTTCAGGTGTATTTAATGGCACCAACCTGCTATTTGCAAGAAATGTTGCCAGTTACGGTTCTGCCTTATACTTTAGCAATTCGACGGGCTGGCTGAACCATGTGACCATTGGTCAGCCAACCAGGGCAAATAACTCTGCGATTCTGGTTAACTCAGGCAGCAACCTCACCATGTACAACAGCATCATCAGTTCCTATCCTACCGGGGTTTACATATCAGGAACTTTATATGAGGGAAATAACATATTATTTAATAATGGCACCAATTTCTTCGTCAATCTCGGGGTTCACAATGCCTATGGATCCACATTATTAAATATTGATCCCTTATTTATGGACCCTGCAACTGATGATTATCATCTACGCGCATTTTCTCCTGCGATTGGAGCAGGAACTGATACACCCATAGTAGTCCTCTACGACCTCGATGTCAAATCACGCACCAACCGTTGGGATATCGGGGCATACCAGTTCTGGACAAGCTTTTATTTACCCCTTCTTATAAGGTAGATCTTAACCCCGGGTCTTAATTCGCACAAAAGAAAACCCATTACCCGGGTAATGGGTTTCTTTTTATAATTTTTCTCACCAATATTGCATAACACAATACATTGTTACTTTTTCTCATTTATTTTGATAATTTGTACTATAATATTGGTTGTTACTGCTTATATGCAGTTGAGGATATGAATAATGCCAACCACTTCTTTCGACCAGGTAGAGAATGGAACCTCCGCTTTACCATCAGGATCTCTTGGTGACAGGGTAAAATCTATTCGCCTTGGGCAGGGACTTTCACTAAGAGCCCTTGCTATGTTAAGCGGTTTAAATGTCAATACCCTGAGCCTGATCGAAAACGACAAAACCTCTCCCTCCGTCAGTACCTTGCAGCAACTGGCAGGTGCACTTAAGGTCCCCATCAGCATGTTTTTCTACAATGCACCGCTGCAAAAGCGGCTCGTCTTCACTCCAGCCACCAGCCGCCCCCAGAGCGTGGTTGGGTCTGCATCGATCTTTAATCTCGCGCAGGATATCGCCGGCAACGCAGTCCAGGCTATGATTGTCGCCCTTCAGCCGGGATGCAGCAGTGGTGAGCGCCTGATCGTCCATACCGGGCATGAATTCATCTTCTGCGTCAGTGGCGAAGTAACTTTTTCAGTGGACAACACACAATACGCGATGCATCAGGGCGATAGCCTGCTCTTTGAAGCACATCTCCCCCATTCCTGGCAGAATACGGGTGTCAAACCGGCAGAATTGCTGCTGATCATCCACCCCACAGAACCCAGGGAACCAGTTCAGGAACGACATTTTACCGAAGTCAATTCATTCCAAAAGGAGTTTTTAATGAAGATAGCATTGATCACAGATGATGGTAAATCCATCAGCCAGCATTTCGGACGGGCACCATTCTACCTGGTGGTCACCATTGAAGATGGCAAAGTTACAAATCGTGAAATGCGCAGTAAACTAGGCCATAACCAGTTCAGTGACCAACCCCATGGCCAGGAACATCATGGCCAGGGACATGGCTTCGATCCCGCTTCCCACGACCGGCATTTCAGCATGGCGCAGGCCATTTCTGACTGCCGGGAACTGATCTGCGGCGGCATGGGCATGGGTGCCTATCAAAGCATGCAACAGTTCAACATCAAACCCATCGTGACGGATATCCGGGATATCGACGAAGCGATCCAGGCATACCTTGATGGGAAATTAACCGATCATACCGAATTGCTTCATTAATTCAATAAACCTATAGGCAAGATCAAGGAAAATACATGGCATATTCATAAGCATGGGTATGCCATGTAGGATATAATTTTTCCGATGTTTAGCAACCTGCCACCACTTGTCAACATATTATTACTTAGCCTGATGGCCAGCCTGGGAACAGGTATCGGTGGGCTGATCGCCATCATCCGCCGACCAGGCAGGCGCTCTTACGGCTTGCTCATGGGATATACCGCAGGGGTGATGATCAGCCTGTCATTCCTGGAATTGGTCAATGAAGCTTGGGAACTGGCTGGCCCGTTGACCGCCACCATTGGCTTTGGCCTGGGTGCGGTCTTCATGTTCGTCCTCGACCATTTTGCCCCCCATATTCGTTTTGGCGAAAAAGAGATTCCCGTTAAAGATAGTGAGCAAAACGGCAGCATGGATGCGCCCCGCCTCGGGATGGGGCGTCACCGTCACGGGCGGTTTGGTGCAGAGACCTACCCCATCAATCGCAGCCTGATGAAAACCGGGTTGTTATTGGCTGTTGGTATCACCCTGCACAACCTTCCTGAAGGCATTGCAGTCGGCGCAGGCTACCTGACCAACCCACAGTTCGGCATTTTTATCGCCATCGCCATCCTCCTGCACAACATTCCTGAAGGGCTGGCAACCGCCCTGCCGCTTTGCAAAGCAGGTATGCAGCGTAAGGACGCCCTTTTGGTGGCATTTCTCTCCGGCCTGGCCGAACCCGTCGGCGCTCTCTTGGCAGCTCTGGTACTGGTTAACTTCAGCAACTTTGTCCCCGGCGCACTGGCATTTGCTGGTGGTGTCATGACCTTCATCACCCTCGATGAACTGATCCCCACTGCCCGTCAATTCGGTCATGAGCACTACACAGCCATCGGCATCATCCTGGGATCATTATCCGTTTTTGCCCTTTCAGGCATCTTTGGCGTCTAATCCCTTGATCATTAATTTTAATCAGATCAATATCCGCTGACATAATGATGCTAGAATCAAAACAACATTGATATCTGGAGGAAACAACCATGCCAAAGGCTACATTTCACTTTCCACAAGGTTTTCTCTGGGGTTCAGCCACTTCATCCCACCAGGTGGAAGGGTTCAACACCAACAATGACATGTGGGCCTGGGAACAGGGAGAGGGCAACATTACCAATGGCGACAAATCCGGTCGGGCGTGCGACTGGTGGGGCGGCCGCTGGCGCGAGGATTTTGACCGCGCGCATGAAACCTACCAGAATGCCCACCGCCTGTCAATAGAGTGGAGCCGCATTCAGCCTGCGCCTGACCGTTGGGATGAGCAGGCGCTGGACAAATACCGCGACATGCTGCAGGGCTTACGGCAGCGCAAGATGGCCGCCATGTTGACGCTGCACCACTTCTCCAACCCGCTATGGGTGGCTGAAATTGGCGGCTGGGAAAACGATGGGATCGTCGACCTGTTCGCAGCCTATACCCGAAAAAGCGTGGAAGCCTTAAAGTCTTACTGCAACCTGTGGGTCACGATCAACGAGCCCAACGTCTATGCCCTCTCAGCCTATCTCTCAGGAGTTTTCCCGCCAGGTAAAAAAGACATCAAAGCCGCCATGCATGTCTACACCAACATGGTCAAAGCGCATGCCGCAGCTTATCATGTCATCCATGAGCTTCAAGCGGATGCACAGGTCGGTGTAGCGCATAATTACCGTGCCTTCCAACCAGCAACCTGGTCGCCCATGGACAAGTGGATGGCCAGGTTCTATGACCAGGTCTTTAACCGCAGTTTCTGTGATGCCCTTGAATCCGGCAAGTTCAACCTGGTAATGCACAAGGAAACCATCCCTGCCGCGGTTCACACCCAGGATTTTATCGGCTTGAACTATTACACCCGTGACATGGTGAGCTTCCGGCCTTTTAAATTCAAGGATCTCTTTGCCAAACTATTCTTTAAACCGGATGATGACCTCAGCGAGACAGGTTTTCTCGCCAACGTGCCGCAAGGATTCAAAGAAGGTCTGAAATGGGCCAGGGGTTATGATAAGCCCATTTATGTGACCGAAAACGGGGTTGAAGATTCACGCGATGACTTTCGCCGCCGCTATACCATCATGCACCTGCACCAACTGTGGCACCAGATCAGCCATAATTACCAGGTCAAAGGTTACTTCCACTGGAGCCTGGTCGATAATTTTGAGTGGGAGCGCGGCTGGTCACAGCGTTTTGGCCTGTGGGGATTGGATGTTTCCACCCAGGCACGCATTCGCCGCCGGTCAGTGGATATGTACAAAGAGATCTGTCGCAGCAACAGCCTGTCAAGTGAAGTGGTGAAGGAATATAGTCCCGAAATATACGAAAAGATCTTCCCTTAAAGGCTTTTCATGCCAATAAGAGAAGATATTCGGAACAAAACCTGAATAATTTTAACCTTTTACGGTCGGATGATGATCAAGAGGAAGACCAGTGCTGCCAGCAACGTTCCCACGAACACGATCGCCGGACTGGGATTGTTCTGCTGCACCGACTCGTCCCTGATCTGCTCAAGACTCTTGAAACCCAACAGGCGCAGCATTCCCCACACAAAAAGCCCTGCTATGATCGCGATCACCGGTCCCCAGAACGCGATCTGCGCCAACACCTTGGGGAGTGCTTCCAGATAAGCCCGCCAGGCATCGCCTGATATCAAAAACGCGATTGCCTGTCCCAGGATCAATGCTACCAGCAAGATCAGGCCTATCGCCAGCCAACTTTTCATTTTTTTCATAATTCCAGCTCCTTAATTAAAGTCATCCTGCACTTACACCTCCGGCATCAATGATCACACCGATCCATGCACTGTCCTGTCCCCCACCGCCAGTGTAATCCTCCACCACCAGTCCACGGCCATCACTACTGCTGCCATGGATAAAGCGACCTTCAGCACCAACAATGAACCGCTGGGTTTCACCCTCAATAGCCGCCACCTTAAAGCGGCCAATATCGTCAATGCGCCAGCTGGTCGGTGGATATGCCACGTATACATCTGCCTTTTGGTCCGATTGCCCAAACTCACGAGCCCGTTCAGCAAAATGTCGCGCGATCTCAACATCTGAGATCATATCGCGTTCATCCAGCATGTAATAGCGATCCTGCCAGTTCAGGAGCAGTATGTTCTGCTCACACCAGAAACCGGTGTAATGGTTTCCTGTTGATACCCAGGGTACATCCGCCCCACGCTGTCTCTGCCAGAGCTCATCAAATGTGATCTTACCAAGGACGAACAAGGTCATTTTCCCCCGGGTTGGGTGCTGCGCTCTTACCCGCTGACCAACCCTGATCCATGACCAATTCCCGTCTTCCTGCGCCGTTTTCATGGAAAAACCTCCTGTATTTGGCTGTGTTGAAGCAGTCTCAATAGGCAGGGAAAAACCACCAGGCATGCCGGTCGGTCGCGAAGTCCCCTGTGTGGATGGTTGTGTTGGAAACTGCATCGGAAATGACCCACCCGCTGTCTCACGTGGTGTGGTAATAAGGATCACAAATCCTATCCCGATACATCCCAGTCCCAAGGCCATCAGGCACAATCCCATAATCTGACCTCACCAACTCCCGCTGTCTGACCCGCCAGAATCCCAGGACCCACTATCCGACCCGCCAAAGTCCCACGAACCACTGTCTGAACCGGAGTCCCAGGAACCACTGTCCGACCCTGAATCCCAATCCCAACCACCGCTGTCTGAGCCGGAATCCCAATCCCAACCCCCATAATCGGACCCCGAGTCATAAGAGCCCCCCGAACCAAGGTTGCCCAGCAAGGTGGGCAGCGACAGGGTGGACCCGCCAGAAATACAGCACCCGATCATGATAAGGATCATGCCCACCAGGAACCAGGGCATGGCTTTCTTCATTCTGCTCATTGATCCCCTCCGGGTTTCCTGGTGACTTCCCATCTCCCGTTCTCATCTTCATGTGGGGCTGAGCCGTGTAATTCACCAAGCGCTTTTTGCCAGGCAGTGAGCCAATCAACGGAAGTGCGCACTTTCAGCCTGATCGCTTCCCCATGATCTACTTCGATAAAAAGCAGGTCATCCTCAAATCCAAAACATTTAACCTCATTGATCGGCAGGGAAAGATCGATCCCGTTGGGAAAGACAAAATAAGCCTGTGGATTAAAGATAGGGGAAAGTTTATGCACAAAGCGCCGGTTGGTCAGGATCCCTTCGCCATAAGTCGGGTTGCTACCCAATTCAAAAGAGGCTACGCCGCCTTCTGAAAAAATGATATGTTCACCAGGGTACGTTCTGAAACCGGTCATCTTTCCAATTGAACCTCAAGGATCAATTATAGCAGATGGATGGAGATGGTCGAGTAAAACAGCTCCCATGGTTCACTCCTCACTCGAATGGTCGAGCGGGGTTACTTTTGATCTGCCTTTTTTGATGAGCCTGGCAATAATGTATAACACAAGCCCAACAACTCCGCTCAGCCAGCAAAAGGTGATCATTTGAGGTGTCGTAATGCCGGAACGCAGCGGATTGGCAGCGCTGAAAGGCCAAAAAGGCTCCACATCAGGGTAGATCAGCGCATCAATTACGGCATGGCTGATCGTGCCCAAAAGAGCGCTCAGGAAAGCAGTCTTCCACTTGATCCCGACCTTTGGTATGGTACGTGGTCTGAAAAGATTGAGCAGCCATCGTGTGGGATACCGCAGCGCCAGGGCTGCCAGAACACCCAAAGCTGTTGCGCCGAGCAGTGTATGCGTTGACCCATGGATCTCACCCCGACCGGTCAGCATTACCACCAGCGGTTGCAGGTCCATCACCACCTGGGCGCCGCTGAAAATGATCAGGCTGAATCGATCCTGTAAAATGGCTTTGATTGGCACTCCGGGTCCGATATGGTAAGGTGTAAACGGCATGTTCAATCATCCTTTGCCATTTTTGATGGCAATTTTATTATACAGGATTATGAATTTGAGGCTTGTGTGGCATAATGAAGGACAATTTGTAAACAACATAGTCACATATGAAAAAACTGAAAGTGCTCATCCTGCTTATCATCATCTGCACCCTGTCTGTCAGCGCAATTTCAGGTGCAAGCGCCCAACCAACCCGCCCAAACGTTGAGACAATAAAGCTTTTCCTGCAACAACATCCCCTGGTGATCCAGACCAACACACAAATCCTCGACGTCACCATCCAGGGTGAAGCGCTGATCATCAACCTAAGCGCCTCATTTCTGCCAGATGTCACCTATGATGCCGCCTTGTTCCGGCAACTCGAACAGGACATGGATCATGCACTGCAGGTCACCCAGTTTTACATGCTCACCTTCAAGATCGAGGGGTTATCTTTGGAAGCCTGGGGCAGGCCATTGCCGGAATTACCTTCGCCCGAACCAGGACCCCTACAACGGGAAGCGATCTTAACCGGCCCCCTGTCTGGCTTCAGGATCGCCCTTAACCCGGGTCATGGCCGCTACTGGAGTGACGTCGATGAGGATTGGCGCTGGCAAAGGATCCTTTTCTATGACATCCGGGAAGACCTGGTGAATGCTGATATCATCCGCCTTGTGACCTGGGCTTTGACCAACCATGGTGCCACCGTGATCGATGTGCGCGAACAGGACCCGGTGGCAAGAATTGGTGAATCGGGTTTGCAGGCATGGCAGGAAGCAGCCCGTGAATTTGCCATTTACAATGGCTTGCCAGAGGCAATCTGGAACGGTGGCATCTCCAATCCGTCCACTTATTTCGATGATATCATGGCAAGGCCCTACACTGCCAACTATTATGACGCCGACCTGATGATCAGCCTGCACAACAATGGCTACAATGGCACACTCACCGGAACCGAGACCTACTATGACATCAGTGGGGATTACACCAACCCCGCCCAGAACCTGTTGCTGGCACAGGCGGTACATAACAGCATAATCGCAACCATCCGCAACAAGTATGACTCCAACTGGGTCAACCGGGGTATCAAAGCCAGTGATGCCGGTTATGGTGAAATCCACTATACGGCCATGCCTTCCATCCTGCTCGAACTGGCATTTATGGACCGCCAGGTACCGGATAATACCTACCTGAAAGACCAGCGTTTCAGGGTGTTTGTCGCTGAAGCCATTGTCGATGGGATCTGTAATTACCTCGGGGCAAGCTGTGGTGACATCCCGATCTCATCACCCACAATCATCGAAACCCCCACACTTTTTCCGGCACCTACCGCTGAATTATGCGAAAGCCAGTGGTTGACTTTCACGAACCAGCGTTCCCAAATGGCAGCGCTGACACCTAGTGTGACCTCCGTCCAAAATGGCACCCGATCAGCCACCTGGCAGGGGGCTATCCCGTATGATGGGTACTACCGCCTGCAGGCGTTCATTCCAGGCCACGCCCCGATCGATTGGACCTGCTCCCGGATGGTCATTGCAGAAAACACCTCCAATGCACACTACCAGGTCACCCACGCCTATGGGACATCAGGTACAACCGTCGATCAATCTTTGTCTTTAGATGAATGGAGCGACCTGGGGGTCTTCTACTTCCATAAAGCTGGCGGCTTTCAAGTCAGGCTGCTCAATTCTACCGGGGAAGCAGAATACTCGCGTTTGGTCATGGCAAGTGCCATCAAAGTGCAGCTGGTCGGGATGAACCCGCCTCAGTTCGCTTATTACTTCCCGCTGACGTTTAAATAACAGGGATTCATTCAAGAGTGTAAGCCAGCCCATTGGTTTTCAGGTGAGCCCGTTCTTTCTTGTAACCCGGCCGGATGGCGGCCACCGCCGCCCAGAATTGGGCTGAATGATTCTTAATCTGCGTATGTACCAGTTCGTGCACAACCACATATTCAACCACTTCCGGCGGCGCCATGATCAGGCGATAGGTAAAGCTGATCGTGTTCTTTCCGCTGCATGATCCCCAGCGTGTGCGTGCACTGGTGATGCGCAGGTCATTGACCTGGAAGTGATATCTCTT
Organism: uncultured Anaerolineaceae bacterium; assembly: GCA_964435475.1. Lineage (GTDB taxonomy): Bacteria > Chloroflexota > Anaerolineae > Anaerolineales > Anaerolineaceae > CAYSZB01. The sequence continues at coordinate 67,615 of CAYSZB010000002.1, forward strand.
GATATAGTCGTTGATCAGGGAGCTTACAAATGTGCGTGTCTGTTTTCGGTACCACGCGATAAATAACTCCAGTGCTTCTGATCGATCTGCCGCTGAGAGGGTGAAGCCGGTTTTTTCATCAAATTTTAGGGAGGACGATGATTTTGAGACCACATTGAGAGGGTATTGTTTGCCAAGGAAATAATACTGTTCACCACTTGCATATAGCCTGGCTTGCGGGGCTGGAGCCAACTTCATCATCCTGGCACGCGTCGTTCTGATCCACTCAGCCCGCTTTTCCATCACCGAGCGGATCATTCCATCAGTCGCAAAGAGCGGTGCCCTGACGAGCACCTTACCCCCTGGTGCAATCTCAATGCTGATGGAACGTCTTTTTGAGCGGATAAGCTGATCGATCTGCATAATTTCTCCCGGTCGGTTGTCTTAATAAAGGAGATTATAAACGCGAAAAGTAAGAATCACCATAACCGGCTGGTTTTAGGATAAAATCTTTTAGATTGAAATGAAAAGTTACCTTAGAAAATTGTTCTTTCTTTTACAGATACTGATACTCACAGCATGTGGTGCTAAACCAGCTTTAGAGCGCTATGAGCTGATCCCTTACCAGGATCCTGCCGGCATCTTTCGCATGCCCTACCCTGAAGGCTGGCAGGTTAAATACGATGATGCTACTCAAACAGCCACCTTCACCCCGCCAGTACAGGTTGATGAAGTCCACCCCCTGGTTATCAGGGCAGTAGCCCAAAAAACTGCCAGTGAAACGTGGGATGAGTCTGGTGAAGAAGTCAACAAGATCTTCGAGCAGTTCCTGCGTGCCTATTTCCCGGATGAAAGCCCGGAAATTTACCTTACTGATGACTTGCGGGTTGGCAAGGAGCCTGCCCTGGTAATGGAATTTGCCCAACCATATGAGGATGGTTATTTTAAAGGCAGTATTGTCCTGGTGGTATTGAGAGGTTATGCCATCGGATTCATTGGCAGCGCCGTCGGGGATGCCTGGGACAGCTTCAAACCAACTTTTAAACAAATGCTCCTGGATGTCGAATTTTTGGAATGAACCATGCCAGGTGGTGGTATCATTGGAAATTGAGAGTCAGGCCACACATACAAGGCGAGCCCTTAAGTATCTATGAAGCTGGTTAAGCACACCTTCTTTTTGACCCTCCTGCTGATCGTCCTCAGCAGTTGTTCCTACTCCCCCACACGTTACCCCATCGCCCAAACCCCTGCTGACATTTTCATCCCACCAGCCAATGAGGAAAATAACAATACAACAGAAGTAGCTCCCAATCAACCGGGAACAGGCACCCATGATGTGGTAGACGTTAGCCCCGGGAATTATCGCTTCACCATGGTCAACAATCCCCGCAAGCCCAGCCAGCGTTACCAGTTGGAAATAAAGGGCAGCCAGGCCAGCCTCTCCAGTAAAGATGAAAACCTCCTGATCTCGCTGATCAGCGAAGAACAAAATTTTGACATCACCCTGGAGGGTTGTCTCCAGTTGGTGACCGATCGCATGACGATGGACATTCCAGGATTTGATGCTCAGGAAGCTAACCCTGTTGTGATTGGCCTGGAACCTGGTTTCAAATCAACCATCACCGGTGTTTTATTTGATGAACCATTTATCGGTTCTCTTGTCGCCGCACGACCCTGGAAAGGGCGTTGTTTCACTGCCATCGGTCTTGTCCTGGGCGATGAGGCTGACGAACGTTGGCTGACAGAGGGCCAACCGGTTTTTGAAGCGATTATTGCTTCATTGAGTTTCACGTACCCCACAGGCAGTGGAAGGTGTGAGATCAGCAATGATGACAGCTACGGTTACACTCCGGGTAACCCCATCCGAACTGGAAACAGCAACCTGATGGATGGTTTGCCACGCCAGGAGGCATACCTGGATGCCCTGGTAACATCAGATGGCAAAGCGCTCAGTTATTCGCGCACCCACTCGATCGTCACAGATGACAACGATATTTTGGATGTCTATGCGCTAACCATCCCGGGGCAGGATATGCCCCTTACCCTCTACCTCGACATGTATCACTTTGAAACCCTGATGGCACCCATGAACCTCAATTGCAGCATACCCTTCCCGATCGGAGCACCTTAAGATGACCGCAGATGAAGTCTGGGGCGAAGTGGAAGCACTGCAGGGTCTTTCCCTCAGGACGATCGAACGTCGTCTGCCTTTTAGAGTGGTGGCTGTCACCGAGACTCACATTGTACTAGCCCCTGAGGCCAGCAGCAAAGAGAGATCGATCTCACGCGATGCCATCCAGAAAACATTTGATGAGCTATTCCGGAGGCGTGAATTGAGTGCACCGGCTGTTTCTGAAAAGGTGGGAGAAGCCTGTTCATCCTATGTCGTCACCATCCTGGCAACCCTTCCCAATGTGGCTGTCTGCCGCAAGCCCATGCGCCTGATTTACAACGGATTGCAGCTCTTCTACCTTCAACGCTAGATCTTCGACCAGGTTTTTTTAAGGCGAATCCACACATAACTGATTAAAACAACACACCGCCCGGTAAAGGCGGTGCGATGTTTGATCAACAATAGTGGTTAACGAAGAATTACTCTTCGATCTTGATCGCGGCTTCGGGGCACTCTTCAGCAGCCTGGCGCACACCTTCCCAATACTCTTCGGGAACGGGGTCAAGCAAAACTTCGGCCACAGGCTCACGTTCGAGGCTGAAAACCTCGGGAACGATACCTTCACAAATGCCACAACCCAGGCACAGGTCTTTGTCAACAGTTACTTTCATGAAATACATCCTCCATATAAATTAATAATAGTTTTACTTTTCAACTACATCGTAGATTATACTCGCATTAGGGATAATTTCAGGATATATTTTATATGGTTAATACAGTTCAGACATTTTATCCCGGATTTCCAATAAAGCCATTACAATTATGACCGAAAGGGAAAAATCGTCCTCGAATATTGCCAGGAAAAACCCATGCATCCATACGTCAATGAGGTTCAGCACTACTTGGAGCAATTTGCAGACCCCGGGGCTGCCATCCCGATGAAAGCCTATATGCGCAACCAGTTTGAGTACCTGGGCATTAATTTATGGCAGGTTCGAAAAAAGACGGAAGAATTTTATACCCAACAGGGTTTTCCGCCCCTGGACAACCTGGATGAGATCGTCCGTGACTTATGGAATTTGCCCTACCGTGAATTCCAATACATAGCCATAAACATGCTTGTGAAATGGGTCGATGACCTGCCTGCAGACTTTATCGGGACTTTGGAATATCTTTTAATCACCAAATCATGGTGGGATACGGTTGATTCATTAGCCGGGGAAGTAGTGGGGGCGTTTTTTCTTCTCCATCCCGAATTACGGGATAAAACTCTTAAACTTTGGAGAGAGTCAGATAACATTTGGCTGAGACGCACCTGCCTGATCTTTCAACTGAAGTATAAAAAGAACACCGACTTTAACCTGTTAAAATCTGTCATACTCGAAAACCTGGGGAGCAGGGAGTTCTTCATCAATAAAGCCATCGGTTGGGCACTGCGTACATACAGCCGCATAGACCCAACCGCAACCGTGGATTTTGTTAATAGCACAGCCCTATCCAACCTCAGCCGCAAGGAAGCGTTAAAGTGGCTGGAGAATAAGAAAAGCAAGGAGATAACACAATGATCTACCACATAACACAACGCACAGCATGGCAGGAAGCCCAACTCAAGGGCTATTACGAACCGCAAGGGTATGCAAGTGACGGGTTCATTCACTGTTCCAACAAAGAGCAATTGCTTTCTACCGCCCATTGCTATTATGCAGATGCAAAGGACCTGGTTGTCCTGTGCATCGACCCCACGCTGGCAGGCGCACCAGTGGTTTACGAGAATCTCACTGGTGGAAAGGAACTTTTCCCCCACCTCTATGGCATCTTAAAGCTTGAGGCAGTGCTGGCAGCCCCACTTTTCACACGGGATGGCGATGGCAATTGGCAAATGCCGGTTGCCCTGGTCTGAGAAAATGAGAAAGTTCTTTTTGGGTGTTGATATTGGTAACACCAAAAGCCATGCCTTAATCAGTGATGACCAGGGCCGGGTCATGGGCTTTGCCAGGGCGGGATGTGGAAACCATGAGGTCATTGGTTACGAATTGTTTGCTGAATTGATCCAATTCCTGGCAGGTGATGCCCTTCGTTCAGCTGGCATCACGACCCAACAGGTCAGTGGTGCCGGTTTTGGCATCGCCGGCTTCGATTGGCCTGGTCAATATGAGCCATTGTTTCGAGGTATCCAGGGCATTGGCTTGAATTGCCCGACCAAATTGGTCAACGATACACTGATAGGGTTGGTTGCTGGTGCATCCAGGGGCTGGGGCATTGGTCTGGTGGCTGGCACCGGCTCAAACTGCTGGGGTATGGATGAAAGCGGCCATATTGGGCGTATGACCGGTCTGTCCCACCTGATGGACGAAGGTGGTGGAGCAGGTTCAATTGTCTTGTGGGCGATCCAGGCAGTCGGTCGGGCGTGGACCCGGCGTGGACCTGAAACCACTTTAACTGGATTACTCCTCGAACATATGGGAGAAACTGATATCGTCAACCTTCTCCAACGCCTGGGCGAACAAGGCGCACAGATCGATGCCAGTTTGGCGCCCCGGGTGATCGAATGTGCCCGCAGGGGGGATGGTGTAGCCCAAGGCATCATCCACAGGGCAGCCGAAAGTCTTGCCAGCTTGTGCCTTGGGGTTTCCAGGCAACTGGATCTGCTACAAAAACCGGTGGAGGTCGTTCTGATTGGCAGTGTTTTCAAAGCCGGCCAGGTCTTGATCGATCCATTGACAGATCATATCCTTCAGGATATTCCCCAGGCCAGCTTGACCAGGCTTGAAGCCCCCCCGGTGGTTGGCGGGGTGCTGCTGGGTATGAAAGAAGCCGGTTTTTCTCCCGACCTGGATGAAGTGCAACACATAAAGGCCTCAACGACTGACCTAGTCGAGTCACTTGATAGAGAAGATTGATCAGGCTTTCTTTAGTGTCAGGATGTGCGCATATAGCTTGCGTTGTATCTGAAGCACTTCCTGTTTTATTACTGTCGACCCCGGGAAATCCTGCATTGTCTTGAGTGTATCCACGTCCTTGCAAACCTGTTCATAAAGCTCTCGGGCGGAGGGGTAATCCGTGGGATAAGGATAAGGAATTTCCAGGGAAGGCAGGCTCTTCTTAACCTCAGCCTCACGTAACCCAGCCCAGTGCTTGTATAGTTCGCTATACCTGGCAGTCAGTTCCTGCCGCACCTGGTCCACCTCCGGGGCGGAAGGACGCTTTGCCAATGAAGTCAACTCGGTATGCATATCGGCCAGTTGTGACTGGACCTCACCGGTATTCATGCTGAAAGGTGCTGCGATCGCCAGGCCGATCAGTGTACTGCGCAGTGTCGCCAGTGATTCGTTATAGCGGATATGTTCTGTCATGGTGAGGTGACGCTTGGTCAGGGCTTTTTCCTGCCTTCCAAGATCCCGTAAATGGTTTGAAAGATCCCGTGGCAGGTTGGGCATCCTGCTTAAGTGGTCCATCTCGAAATGGATCGCCTGGAGGTACGAAGCTAATTTGTCAACGTCATTTCCCGGATCGATGGCAGGGTTTATTTCGCCCCACGCTTGAAAGCGTACCTGTTGCACCCAGTGGGTGAATAACTGGTTATGTAACACTCCCAGTTCAGTAAAGATCTGGCCATTTTCGGGTGAAGGTGCCTGGGATCGGATACGGTTGATATCTGCTGCCAGTTGTGTCAGTTGCGTTTCCACAACACCCAGGTCCTGGCTAAAAGGTTTACTTATCTTGAATGAACTGATCTCGGAACGCCGTTTATTTTTCCTGGCTTCGATCAAGTAGCCCCGGTACAAATTTTGTTCCTCAACCAGGCTTTGCCTTAATTTTCGGTGTTCCGGGGTGTCCAGCAACATGCGCATTACCAGGAGGGAATGATCAATGAAGTTGATCTGCGTATCCAATGCCAGCTCATTCTTTTCCAGTTCGGGTCCATCCAGAACATCCATTTGCATCTGTAGGTTGCGGTATTCCTCACACTGGCACCATTCCTGGAAGTAAAGGTTATCCAATGTCGCCGTTTTATATGGGTTTGGCGGTTGCCCGGCAATCACCTTCTGCTCGTTCTGGGTGGCGCTGATCTTGCCTTCAACAGCCCGCAGGTTCTGAGAGATTTGCATCCGCCGCAGTTCTTTTTGGGTCATCTCTGCGGTCTCGCGGATGGCATCTTCTGTACTCTTTCCAGACTGCTGGATGGCATCAGCGATCTTTTCGGCAATTTTGAGAGAATAATATCCTTCACCGCGCTCAAGGTATAAAAGGCTGCCGCATACAGCACAATTCAATTGGTCTATATCATCCGGAATGGATATCGGAGCCCCACAGGCTGTGCAATTTAATTTGATCAGTTTCATGGCAACCTCCTAAACAGAACATCTGTCCTTACCAGGCGGATCTGGGTAAAGACCTAAGGGAACAAAATTGAAAGGCCAAAGATGGATGCTTAAATCAATTTAATTATATGCCTCCTGTCAACGGAAAGCCCAACAAAACTACAATTAATCCGTAAATTGCCAGGTGTGATGAAAATGCACTTTTTAGCCTACATAACACCCATGTTTTAAGGAACAACCGCATAAAACAGTTCATTGCCAAACGCCATGAATGCATAACGGTTGGAGGTAATGGCAAATGAAGTTGCCTTTTGGTTATCCATCAGCCCATCTTCAAATCTACTGCGAAAGATCTTGTTAAGGGCCAGGTGACTGCTGAACTGGTAAATCTCAGCTGTGTCAGATGCCAGAAGCATCACTGACGGGTCGCGCGGCGATACATACATTACCTGGCTAAAACCCAGTTTTGAGACATCAAAAGCAGGTGCATTTTCGCGTGGATCGATGTAAGGCGCAGGGTTGGTGCAACTGATCGAGGAAAAAGCAAATCCTGGCGCAATGCAGGTAGCCATTTGACCATCCTCGAACAGGATGTACAGTTCATCACCATTAACTGCCAGGTCAATTGCAGCACTGAGGTCCAGGGGGAATTCCTCAAAGAACGAGGAGGGTTCGACAGTGAATTGCGAAGCAGAGCCCGGGTAGACCCACAAGGCATTGCGGACCGGGTCAAGGATGAACAGGTTACCCGAATCAAGGGCAATGCTTTTTACATTCCCGATCCCATCTTCAGGTTCTTCCGGCACAGCAGCAACCGGGGACATACCCGGTGCACAATACAACAGGTTGGCTGAGCGATCAATTCCCATGATGGGTGCTTTGTAAGCATTATTGATCGGGATGGCAACCATCCCAACCAGGTCACCTACAGCGATGCCGGAATAAGTGCCTGAATAACAGGTGAACCCACTATCCACAACATATCCCTGGTTGCCAAGTGTCAGATGTACGATCCTGCCACCCGTTGAATCAAAAAGATAAAGATCATTGGTGATAGGGATAACACGGCTGATCACCAATCCATCCGGTAGAACCCCATTAATCGCAGGTTTATAAGACAGCCTGGCAGCGCCATCCAGATCATCGATCGCGTTTTCAGCCTGCAATACAAGACGGTCGATCTCAGCTGATTGACGGTAAGTTTTCGCCTGATCGGCCCATTTGATCACTTCCTGCCAACCGGTGCGTTGTGAGGCAGGATCGCCCAGTACCTGGGCATTGTCGGCAGCTGCCTGCGCCTGGGCTAGCATGTAATCATACTGTTTGGTTTTCCCCCGCGTGATGTACACACTGGTTGCCAGGGCAACGATCAGGATGGGGACTATGATGGCAATGGCGATCATGCTTCCCTTGGAAAGCTGAAGGTTTTCCTTTTGGGCACCAGGGAATAAGCGATTACTGATCTTTCCGAAGAACTTTTTTACCTTGCCGGACACAATATCGGACCAGTTAAAGAACTTCGCAAGCGCACTGATCCCTTTTTTGCGGAATTCTTTGCTGATTTCCGGTTTTCTTTCTCTTTCTGTAAATTGACCCGCTCCAAATTGATTCGGCAGGGAAGCATCCTCACCTTCAAGAGCAAGATCCGCTGTTTCTTCGACCAGAAAATCATCTTCTACAAGGGTTGCCCCTCCATCAATACCTTCTGGAGCAGGCATTTCGACCTCGGTTGTAAATGGAAGGTCGCCTTCGGTCAATTCAGGTAGATCATCTTCCTTTTCTTCTATCACTAAGTTTTGTGTCGCTTGTTCGCCTGTCACCTCACCGATTTCAAGCTCACTTTCATCCACAGCCTTCTCAAGTTCAGCCTTTTCAGGTTCTTCAACCACGGGCACAGAGACTGGCACAGGCGGAGCGATCATGACTGCTTCTGGTTTGGTGGGTGTTTCTTCTTCAACGGGCACCGATCTTTCAATTTCTGGTCTAACTGGCAAATCCAATCCGCTTTGGGTCACGATCCTGCCGCTGCCCTTGACCATCAACACCAGCCCGCCGCTCATGTTCGCTGGCAGGTTGTGGTGCAGACGGCGCCAGAGTTGTTCAAACCCGGTGATACCAGTCTGGATAAGGTGACTTTCATCCCAACTGGTGGACGGTGTAGGTGTTGAAATGTAACTATCCCCTATTGCCATGTCGTGTTGGTAAAACCGGATTGAAGGTGTTCGTGTCAAACCTAAACTGCGGTCACTCGAGTCTGGATCAAAGAAGTGTTCCATGGCGTTCTGTCCAACCCAGTACCCATGGATTCGACCACATTGGGCTACAAAAAGTGTATTGCGGTGAATGACTGCCAGGTTCAGGAAAGCAGATTGCCTGTCACGATCAGATACAAGTTTCAAGTTCCTTTCAAGCAGAGTATTGCTGATCTGGTCGATCACCAGCCGCATTGCCGAAGTCACCGATCCTGGTAATTTAAAATAAGAATCCGCCAGTTTATTGAGCCATACATTGATCTCGTTGGCGGGCAACGGGTTGCCTGTATGCAGATCCAGGTGCACGATAAGTGCATCATCCTCCCGCCCCCTGGCCGCTCTCTTTGGCGTAAATGTCGCATAAAAGCCGGGAATATAATCCTGCTGTTGCCCATTGACCAGGTTTAGTGAAAATAGGTTCAGATCATAGTTCATCGCATCATCCTGAAAATCAACTGCTTTTTTGCATATGATTTATATTAATTTATCTCATTATACAATACACACCCCTCTCTAACAGGTATAATCTTAGCCATGTTTTTTAAGCTCTTCACTACCGAAACCGATTGGGATAACCTGGCCGATAAGTGGTCCAGGTTGCTTCCAGCCACCATAAGCCATGTACCTTTTCTCGAATTTGATTACCTGAGGACCTGGTGGCAGACGCGCGGTGGTGGGGAATATAGACCCGAAGATAGCCACCTTCGCCTTGTCATCGCCACCAGGGATGACCTCCTGGTTGGCATCGCGCCTCTCTTCTCCACAAAAACAGCATTGGGTCAACCGGTTTTGATGTTCATCGGATCCATAGAGGTATCAGATTACCTGGACCTGGTCGTTCGCCCAGAAGACGCCGCTGAGTTCACACAAGGCCTGGTCCAGTTCCTGGCCAGTGATCCTCGCACCAAAGGTCACCTTGTCAGTTTATACAACATTCCAGCGTCTTCACCCACGACCGATACGTTAAAAACCTTTTCCGAAAATCAAGGCATCTCCTTTCACCAGGAAACCCTTCAGCCCTGCCCCCATGTCTCCCTGCCACCCGATTGGGAAGGTTACCTCTCCAACCTCGATAAGAAACAACGCCATGAAATTCGCCGCAAGATCCGCCGGGCAGAAGAGTCACCCAACATAGTTGACTGGTACATGGTTCACGAGGCATCAGACGTGCAAACTGACATGCAGGCTTTTATAGAGATGATGGCCAAGGATCCCCAAAAGGACCAGTTCCTGACCCCCAATATGCGCAAGTTTCTCCTCGACCTGGCACCGGTTCTTCATCAAAACGGTTGGCTCAACTTGAGCTTCTTGACTGTTGACGGGCAAAAAGCAGCTTCATACCTCTGCATCCACTATGATAACCAGTTATGGGTCTACAACTCAGCCTGGGACCAGGCCTTTGCCGAATTCTCACCGGGCTGGGTCTTGCTTGGTTACCTGGTCCAGTGGGCTATCGAACAGGGCATCCAGGCGGTCGATTTTATGCGTGGAGATGAGGTATACAAGTATCGCTTTGGCGGACGTGACCGCCAGATCAACCTCGCTCAATTTGTCCTTTCTTAATTAACGACTTACAATTCTGGCTTCTTGATCCAATTCACCCCAATTTCGTATAAACCTTGCACAAGGTGTTGTAATCGTATGGGCAATTGATATAAGATAGGTAATTCAAACATTGGAGTAGACGATGTCCAGATATTACCGCCTTCTTGTTACCCTACTGATTGCAACCATTCTTCTCACAGCCTGCGGACTTCCCACAAGTAAACCGACAAGCCAGGATGAAACTCCGCAGCCCATAAAGACCGAGGTAGTCGAAACTGTCGAGTACATGGATGGCACTCAAGGCGTTCTCACGCCCCCAGTTCCGGACCTCATGGACCTGTATGAACAGTTGTTGAACACAGATGGCTCTAATGAGGGTGAAGTACTGCTTAAATTGCTCGAATATGCTTCCGGATCGGCAACTGAAAGCGCTGCCTTTGATTTCAACAACGTTCAGGCCAATGAGATCTCTCCCCTGTTGCAACAGGCACGCTACTGGATTTCCGGGCCTGGTGCTGGTACGCCTGAGGCCGTGAAGATCATCCCACTTATGGATCGCCTGGCAATTAATGCGGATCGCTTGCTGCCTTACGCCATACCGGAGGGTCAGGCATCACGTCCCAAAGGTCTGGCATCGACCAACAGGGAATTGCTGCCGGATATTCTCAACCAGGCAGAGGGTGTATGCCAGGAATTTTGGGATATCGGCTTTCCAGAACCTTCTGCAGGAGAATCTCCAACGATTTGTATTCTCTACCGGCAATTTACTGCCGAGGGCATCCAATTTCGCATCTTTTATCCCATAGAATGGGCGGATGGTGGTGAATTTTTACCATTCATCGATTCTGCAGAGGCTGCCTTAAGACAGTCCGTTGCCACATTTTTACCACTTGCCTTCACAGGCATGCCCAACACAGATGTTGTGTTCACCTTGTTACCTCATGCTGATAGAGAAGGGCGGCTGAGACCATTTGTCCTTGCTGCCGCCTGGATGATGACTGCAACCAACTGCGGGGTCGGGGTTTATCCTGAAAGCATGAATATATCGATTCCAGAATTTCAACAAACCCTTGCTCATGAGATCTTTCATTGTTTCCAATTCAAAAATTACACCTGGACGAATACAGCCTCCAGTAGTGCCATCAAGTGGTGGCAGGAGGGATCTGCTGAGTTTTTTGGCAATGTAGCCTACCCGGAGGTCAATGCAGAGTACATCTTTATTGACGACATCACAGAGAACTTTAAGACCCAGAATATTTTCAGCATGGATTATGAAAATTTCCTTTTCTTTCAATACCTGGCAAATTTGACCAGTGAATCTGGTGTGATCAGCCTGCTGGCGTCCTTTGAAACGAGCCGCGATGACCAGGCCTATGCCAATGCACTGGAGGCAGCCTTGCCTGGCTTCGCCGATATATTCCACAACTTCGCCAGGGCTTATGCCGATCACGCGATCGCTGATACTGCCGGTAACATGATCCCGGTGGCACCCCGTACCAATGAAACCATTTTCCTGGACAGGGGAACCAGGGAATTTACTGTGGAACCCTACAGAGTCACCGCGTATGGACTTAAGCTTCGTCCCGGGAGGATCTATACGCTGAGTGAGACCACATCCGAAACCGGTAGAAGGGATTATCGCTTTGCTGAAAGGCGTGGTCAGTGGTTTGCCTTGCCAGGCACAATTTCCACCACCTGTGATCAGAAACACCTGGTCTTGGTGGGAACAAATGTTTCCATAGGCTCTACCTACAAAGTTACAGTCGAATATGACTATGAGGTAATAGATGAAGGCGACAGTCGGAGTTGTGACCGCTGCCTGGTTGGCACCTGGGAGATGACTCCCGACAGTATTCATGGCTTTATGAACCTCGTCATGCCGCCTAACTCCACATATACAGGTTACACAGGATCTATGAGAATGACCTTTACTCCGGATGGTAGGGTCGAAGGAATCTGGGAAGATTTACGGGTTTATGTGCAATTCACTTTGGGAACATCCTCAGTGCCGGCTGAAGTCGCCTATTCCGGGTCATCAACCGGAGACTGGTACACCCGCGACGGTGTGGTTTATGGCGTTAACTCTGTGTCATCTTTTACAATGACAATGGAAGCGGAAGGGTTCAGTTTTTCCAAACCTCTTGGCGATACACCAGGCACTGCCTATACTGCCGAAGGCCCATACACATGCACCCCAACAAACTTGTCTTTCACGCCGCCAACAGAACCCACATTTACCAGGGAGTTCATCAAGGTCACACCATAAACACCAAAACGTAACTTCGGTCGGTCACACCGATCGCTTTACATCTCAAGAACCGTGGGGAAGCACCTGGTGAAAAGTGGACAAAACTGGCATATCCGCTTGCTTGTGTTTTCCCGGCACACCGGCTGGCACCATATTAATCAGGATGGCGTTACTGTCAGTTCCAAGACTCACATCTTGTGATAGTGGCTTGATAAACATATAAAACAACTCATCCTTCGCTTTTCTCACTGCATCAAACACCAGGCTGATGTATTGCTGACCCACAGGGTAGTCGCAAGTTGCCAGCCTTTTACCGGAGTTGGTGGTGATTTCAATGCTGAAGGCAACCTTTGCCGGTTCTGCCAGGTCCATATCCAACCGATACAGCATGGGCAAGGGCGATTTGAAATTGAATAACTGCCCCGTGCGATCCAGTGGGACGATCCTGGGTTGAATGGATCTGTCCGGGTAAGTCCCCATGCAAACATGCAGACCCACCTGCGGGTCAAAGAAGATCGGCGCTGTCTCCAAACAGGCAGCCAACAAACCCTGCGGCAATGTGCTTGAGAAAATCCCCTGCGGATCTTTATGGGCATACATCAGCAGGTTCTCACAGTGCTCCAGGTCATCATCCTGCACCTGGTAGGCAAGCGGATCAATGCATGCATCGGGTTTCAACTGCGGAATGGGGTTGCCTGCAACCATCTCCAGGCAGCGTTGGGGAATACCCCGCACAACCACTCGCGGAAACAACTCCTGCCCGACGGCAAGGTATTCATTGAGCGACATTTCATTAATATGATAGGGATTGGAATCTACATCACCAGGGCTGAATAACCTCCGGTTCGGGGTTGTGATCAGGCAAAAACCATCATCCCTGAGTACTCTATAAATTTCTTTGAGAAATTGCCGGCTGGAAGGTACGTGCTCAATAACCTGTGAGGAGAAAACAAAGTCAAATGACGAATCCGGGTAAGGCAGCGCCAGTGCATCCCCTTCCTCAAAGTTCAAACGGGGATGTGCATACACCTGCCGGGCATATTTCAAAGCTGGTGGAAAGTTATCAATAGCCTCAACGTGGTTCGCAGAATAATATGCCAGGAAAAAGGAACCATAGCCCGTCCCACAGCCCACATCCAGGATTCGCCGCCCGAATGAATAACGCAATGCCTCGCGGTAAGCCGCCATGTGTCCCAGGTGCATCGCCGCGTTGTACCGCCTCACCAGCGGTACATGTCTTTCACCCTCAAGAGCCATAACCTCTCCTGTGGGTATTGAGAAAGGGTTAAATTTTTCGTTCGTTTCCATGACACCTCTATCCCATCATCTGACTGCTTACAATTATAACTTTCTATCCATCCACACCAGGCATTGCTCAACCAGGGGATTATTTATTCTTATAAAGAATTAACGTTACACAAAGGGGGATTTCTTGACCTTTCATTTTTCGCATGGTATTATTAACCATGCTAAATTAGCACTCTCACATCGAGAGTGCTAATTAAAATAAACATGAAAGAATTAACTGAACGCCAGAAGCTGATCTTATCCCTCATCGTCCACGAGCATACCCGGACGGCATTGCCGGTTGGCTCCAGGACGATCGTGGAGCAATTTAACCTGCAATTGAGTTCAGCCACCATCCGCAACGAAATGGTAGCCCTGACCGACATGGGTTACCTTCGCCAGCCTTACACCTCTGCCGGGCGTGTCCCGACCGAGGAGGGTTATCGCTTTTTTGTACGCAACCTGACCCAACAGACAACCTTGCCTGCCACCACCATGCGAACAATCAGCCACCAGTTCTACCAATCCCGGCAGGATCTGGATCAATGGCTGCGTCTGGCAGCGTCCGTCCTGGCAAATCAATCTCAAGGCGCTTCTCTTGTCACTGCTCCCCACTCAGAGAAAGCCCTCTTAAAGCACCTCGAACTGATCGCCACACGCGGTAACCAGGTCTTGATGGTTCTTATTCTCGTTGGCGGTGAGATCCGCCAGCAATTGCTCAGCCTCCCCGAGCACATCAACCAGGAGCAGCTTTCAGCCATTGCCGCACTGATCACCGATCAATGCCATAACTGTAGCGCAGACAAGATCCTCAGTAAGGGTATCTACCTTGACCCCATTGGCCAACAGGTGCTGAATGTTGTGACAGAGGAGATGTCTCTTTCTGAAAAAATGGTTGTGGGAGAGGTCTACCTGGACGGCTTGATGAACGTCCTGGCAGAGCCCGAATTTGCCGAATCTGAAAATGCCCGTTCCGCCCTGAAATTATTCGAAGAGCGTTCTTTCCTGAACGACCTCCTCGAGCGCACCGTGATGAGCAGCAATATCGGTGGTGTGCAGGTAGTCATCGGCGGCGAAGGTACCTGGGATGAACTGCGCCAGTGTTCAGTAGTCCTGGCACGTTACGGCCAGAATGGCATCATGAGCGGCACCCTCGGTGTCCTTGGCCCGATGCGCATGCCCTACGGTCACACGATCTCGACCGTCAGGTTTGTCGCCGACTTGCTCAGCGACAAGGTCACTGAATCCCTGGTCGACTGAAGCAATGAACCTAATCCAATGGAGAAAAGTAATGACGAAAGACAAAAAAGATAACGACAAAGAAAAAGAAAATTCAAAAAATGACCAGCCTGCTGAAGGTGAACCGCTGATTCCAATCTCCATGTCTGAATATGACGAGATGCAAAAGCAGATCAGTTCTCTCAAATCCCAGGCAGATGAATACCTGGATGGCATGCAGCGCGAGCGCGCCAACTTTGCCAACTACAAAAAACGCATGGACCTGGAAAGCATTAATTCCTACAACAATGTGGTGTCTGATGTCGCCAAAAATTTCCTCGTGGTAATCGACGACATTGACCGTGCCCTCAAGAACAAGCCGACCGGCAAGTCCACCAGTGCATGGGTTGACGGCATCGAGCTGATCCGCCAGAAACTCTTGCGCACCCTTGAAAACCAGGGGGTTGAGCGTTTTGAGGCTAAACCGGGTGATCAGTTTGATCCCAACTTTTTCGAAGCAGTGACCCACGAAGATCACGAACAATTTACCGACGGCCAGGTGATCGAAGTGCTTCAACCTGGATACAAAATTAAAGAAAGAATCATTAGACCGGCACTCGTCCGGGTAGCAAAATAGGAGTCATAAAAATGTCAAAAATTATCGGAATCGATCTCGGAACAACCAACTCAGTCGGTGCAGTCATGGTCGGCGGTGAACCGGTGGTCATCCCTTCAGCTGAAGGGGAACGCCTGGTGCCCTCCGTGGTGGCTGTCAACAAGAACGGGGAAAGGCTGGTCGGTCGCGTAGCCCGCAACCAGGCCATCGTCAACCCCGAAAATACCATTTTTTCCATCAAACGCTTTATGGGTCGCAAATATGACGACCCCGAAGTGCAAAAGGCGCTCAGCCGCGTACCATACAAGATCGCCAAAGCCCCCAATGGCGATATCCGTGTGATCCTGGGCGGGCAGGAATATTCACCACCCGAGATCTCAGCCATGATTCTCGGCAAGATAAAGCGCGACGCCGAAGCCTACCTGGGCGAACCTGTCACCCAGGCGGTCATCACCGTTCCCGCTTACTTTAACGATGCCCAGCGCAATGCCACCAAGGACGCCGGCAAGATCGCCGGTCTCGAGGTCCTGCGCATCATCAACGAGCCCACTGCTTCCTCTCTTGCCTATGGTCTGGACAAGAAAAAGAACGAGGTCATCGGCGTCTACGACCTTGGCGGCGGCACCTTCGATGTCTCCATCCTTGAAGTGGGTGATGGTGTCTTCCAGGTGCGCTCCACCTCGGGCGACACCTTCCTCGGTGGTGATGACTTTGACCAGCGTGTCATGGATTTCCTGGCCGATGAGTTCAAGCGTGAAAATGGCATCGACCTGCGCCAGGATCGCCAGGCTCTCCAGCGCCTTAAGGAAGCATCTGAAAAAGCCAAGATCGAGCTTTCAACCACCATGCAGGCAGAGATCAACCTCCCCTACATCACAGCCGACGCCTCCGGTCCCAAGCATCTTGTGACCACCCTGACCCGTGCAAAGCTCGAGCAGCTGACCGAAGACCTGCTCAAACGCAGCATGACCCCCCTCAAACAGGCCATGCAGGACGCCAACCTCAAGACCTCCGAGATCAATGAGGTCGTCATGGTCGGCGGCATGACCCGTATGCCCGCAGTGCAGGAAATTGTGCGCCGCGAGTTCAACAAGGAACCCCACAAGGGCGTCAACCCGGACGAGGTTGTCGCTGTCGGTGCCGCCATCCAGGCCGGTGTCCTGGGCGGTGAGGTCAAAGACATCCTCCTTTTGGATGTTACCCCGCTGACCCTGTCCATTGAGACCCTCGGTGGCATCGCCACGCCCCTCATCAAGCGCAATACCACCATCCCGACCCGCGAAAGCCAGGTCTTCTCAACTGCCTCTGACAGCCAGACCCAGGTTGAGATCCATGTGCTGCAGGGCGAGCGCCCCATGGCAGCAGACAACAAGTCGCTGGGCAAGTTCAACCTCGATGGCATCCCGCCAGCCCCCCGTGGCATCCCCCAGATCGAAGTGACCTTCGACATCGATGCCAATGGCATCCTGCAGGTCACTGCCAAGGATAAAGCCACCGGTCGCAGCCAGAATATCACCATCACCGCTTCCTCCGGGTTAAGCGAGGCGGAAGTCGAAAAGATGCGCCGCGAAGCCGAAGCCAACGCCGAGGAAGACCGCAAGAAGAAAGAACTGATCGAAGCCCGCAACAATGCCGACAACCTGGCCTATTCCGCCGAGAAGACTCTCAAGGATCTCGGTGAAAAAGTGCCCGCTGATCTCAAGACCCAGGTCGAGGATGCTGTACGCAAGGTCCGCGAAGTCAAAGACAAAGACGACCTCGCTGCCATCGTCAAAGAAACCGAAGCCCTGAGCCAGGTTTTGCAGCAGGTCGGGCAGGCTGCTTATGCCGCTGAACAGGCAAGTGCCGCCCAGGCCGAACAAACCCAGGGCACAACTGAGCCGGGTGCTGCCGATGGCAAGACCCCGCCGGATGATGATAATGTAGTTGATGGCGAATACAAGCAAGTTTAATTGAATTTAACAGTAGAATAGAGGTTAGAGGCATCCTCACCATGGATGCCTCTAACCTGTTTGCTTTTATCCTGGAGAATGCCTGGTATAGATTTATATGGAAAAACGTGATTATTATGAAGTTCTGGGGGTACCGCGCAATGCGAGCGCTGACGACCTGAAGTCGGCATTTCGCAACCTGGCGCGTCAATTCCACCCGGACGTCAACAAAAGCCATGACGCGGAAGAAAAATTCAAAGAGATCAACGAAGCTTATGGCGTGCTTTCCGATGCCGACAAACGCGCTGCTTATGACCGTTACGGTCACGCCGGTGTAAACTACCAGGGCATGCCGGATTTCAGCAGCATCGACCTGTCTGACATCCTGGAAGGTTTCTTTGGCGGCTTTGGTGGCTTTGGCTCCGGTCGCCGCAGTGCCAATGCTCCCCGCCGTGGTCCCGACCTCACATCGCGTGTCAAAATAACCTTTGAAGAGGCTGTTTTTGGCGTTGACAAGGAGATCGAGATCATCCGTGATGAAAAATGTGCCACCTGCAGCGGCAGCGGTGCCGAACCGGGCACCTCACCCCGTACCTGCTCCACCTGCAAAGGCCAGGGTGAGGTACGCCAGGTCCACCAGACCTTCCTTGGCTCCATGGTACAGGTCGTGACCTGCCCTGCATGCAGCGGCAAGGGCGAAACCATCGACACCCCCTGCCATACCTGCCGCGGACGCGGACTGGAGCGTAAGACCATCAAGAAGACCGTTTCCATCCCAGCCGGCGTGGACGATGGCAACCAGATGCGCCTTTCGGGTGAAGGACAACCCGGTGCCAACGGCGGCCCCAGCGGTAATTTTTACCTCGAACTGGAGGTCGCCCCCCACCAGTATTTCCGCCGCAATGGCACCGACATCCTCCTGGACGTGGATATCAACATTGCCCAGGCAGCCCTGGGGGACGAGATCAGGATCCCCACGGTCGATGGCGATGTCAGCCTGCGCATCCCCCCCGGCACCCAACCCGGCAAGGTCTTCCGCTTACGTGAAAAGGGCGTCACGGTCATCCGCAAGGCAACCCGCGGTGACCAGCTGGTCACGGTCAACGTCAACATCCCCACCACACTGGATGCCAAACAAAAAACCCTTCTCGAGGAACTCGGCAAGACCATGGGTACTGACATCAAGATCCAGGAACGCAGTTTCTTCGACAAGTTAAAGGACAAACTCGGTGGCTGATCCTATTCATTGGCTGGAAGTATCCCTGACCACCAGCGGCGAACTGGCGGAAGCTGTCGCCGAGGTGTTCAGCCGCTTTGTCAGCAACGGCGTGGTCGTTGAGAGCGAAACCGTCTTCAACCAGGCTGAGCAGGAAGCCCAACCCACCGGCAATATGCGCGTTTTTGGCTACCTGCCCTTTGATGAAGCGATCGAGGAGCGCAAAAACGCGCTCGAAGAAGCCCTCTGGCACCTTTCCTTCATCAAGGAACTGCCCACCCCCACGTTTACGCCCATCCAGGAGCAGAATTGGATGACCGCCTGGCGCGACCATTACCAGCCGATCCAGGTTGGGCAGAGACTGCTCATTTTGCCGGCATGGATGGATGCCCAGCCCGGTGAGACGCGCCATATCGTGCGCATCGACCCGGCGCAGGCCTTTGGCACCGGTACGCACCCCTCGACACAGCTATGCCTCCTGGCGGTCGAGAAATTGACCCGCCAGGGACAGAATGTCATCGACCTGGGCTGCGGATCGGGCATTTTGGCCATTGCTGCCCTGCGGTTCGGCGCGCAGTATGCCCTGGCGATCGATATCGATGAACTTTCGGTCCAGGCAACCCTGCAGAATGCCGCTTTGAACGGTGTGCTCGACAAGGTCGATATCCGCCAGGGGTCGCTCAGGCAGGTGCTGGACAACCAGTTCCTGATCAACCAGGCACCACTCGTGCTGGTCAACATCCTCGCCCCGGTCATCATAAACCTCTTCAAGGAAGGCCTGGCGGAGCTCGTCGTCCCCGGGGGAAAGATGGTGTTGGCAGGCATCCTTGAGAGCCAGGCGGATTTGGTGATGGCGGCCGCAAGAGCCAGCGGACTAAAATTTG
>CAYSZB010000003.1:0-74878 GCA_964435475.1 uncultured Anaerolineaceae bacterium
CTCAATGGTGGCAGGAGGTTTGCTGGTTATATCATAGACGACCCTGTTAATGCCACGGACCTCATTAACAAGCCTGGTAGAAACTTTTGCCAGCAACTGGTTGGGCAGCTGGGCCCAATCTGCGGTCATAAAATCATCGGTGATCACAGCTCTCAAAGCAACGACTTCCTGGTAGGTACGCTGATCACCCATGACACCCACTGAACGGATCGGCAGAAGGACGGCAAATGCCTGTGAAACCCGGGGATCTGTTGAAGAAGATTGACGATATGATAAGAACCCGGCGGAGTGCAGTTCGTGCAAGAAGATGGAATCACACTGGCGCAGGATCGCAATGCGACCGGGGGTGATCTCTCCCAGGCAGCGTACCGCCAGACCCGGTCCCGGGAATGGTTGGCGCCAGATGATCTCATCCGGCAGTCCCAATTCTTTCCCGATCGCCCGCACTTCGTCCTTAAATAAATAACGCAATGGTTCGACCAACTCAAACAACATGTCTGGAGGCAACCCGGCTACATTATGGTGGCTTTTTATACGCTGGGCATGGTTGCGTTCCGGGGCGCGGGATTCGATCACATCAGGGTAGATCGTACCCTGCACCAGGAACTTCAGCTCGCCCAATTCAGCTGCCGTGCGTTCGAATACCCTGATGAAGGTGTTGCCAATGATACGGCGTTTCTCTTCAGGGTCGATGATGCCTGCTAAATTCGTGAAGAATTCTGCGCTGGCATCAATAACAAGCAGGTTATCACCCAAAAGTGGGCGAAAGGTCGCTTCCACCTGTTGGCTTTCACCTTCTCTCAGCAAACCAGTATCCACAAACATTGCTTTGAGGCTGGAGCCAATTGCCAGTCGCGCCAGGGCAGTGGCGACGCTTGAATCAACTCCGCCGCTGATCGTTGCCAGGACTGGTTGACCGGCAACCCGGGCTCGAATTTGCTTTACAGTGGTGTCAATAATTGAGCCAGCCACCCAGGTGGGTTGGCATTGGCAGATGGTAAATACAAAATTGCCAAGGATCTGCCTTCCCAGCTCGGTATGGATCACTTCGGGGTGAAACTGAAGTGCATAATATTGCTTGCTTTCGTTGCCAATTGCCGCATAGGTGCAACTGACCGACTCGGCGAGAGAGACAAAGCCTGGTGGCAGTTTTGCCACCTGGTCTCCGTGGGACATCCAGACCACCTGATCCTGGCAGGGAAGTAAAGGATTCGGATTGAGAACCCGGATGGATGCCTTGCCATATTCCCGAAAAGGCAGAGCTTTCACTTCGCCCTGAAGAATATTGGCAAGAGCATGCATGCCATAACAGATGCCCAGTATGGGCAAACCGCTTTCAATGATGAATTGAGGTAACATTGGCGCACCAGGGTCGTAAATGGAGTTGGGTCCTCCAGACAGGATGAAACCCTTCGGCTTGAGCGACATGATCGAAACCGGGTCAGCATCCCAGGCGAAGTATTCACAGAAAACATGATGTTCTCTGATGCGCCGGGTGATGAGCTGCGCATACTGGGAGCCAAAGTCCAAAACAATAATACAATCCTGATCTTTCACATCTACTCCAGGGTGCGAATGGTCTTAATTTAATATTCGAAATTTTTATCAGGCAGAATCAACTGCCAAACACGATCTTACCGTTGTCCATATTGGCGATCTTAACCAATGAATGGATGGGGATATGCAAATATGAAAGGCTATCCCTTCCCCCTTCAAAAGTCTTTTCGATAAGCGTGCCGATACCGACCAGTTTTGCGCCAGCCGTTTGTGCCAAGCGTACCAAACCGGCAATCGTGGCACCAGAAGCAAGGAAATCATCAATAATGAGGACGCGCTCACCACCGGCAAGGTATTCCGGGGAGACGATCAACTCCACCAGCCTGCCCTTGGTATGGGACGGTGCGACGGTCAGGTAGACTGCATCCGGCATGGTAATGGGTTTGTTCTTGCGAGCGTATACAACCGGGACGTTGAGGTACTTTGCGGTCATGAGGGCAGGGGCGATGCCGGATATCTCGGCAGTAAGCACTTTGGTGGGTTGCGTGCCGGCAAATAGGGATGCGAGATCTTTGCCACAAGCATCCATGAGGTTGGGGTCTACCTGGTGATTGATGAACTCATCCACTTTTAAGATGCCATTGCCGAGGTTCACCCCCTCACTTTCAATCCTCTGCTTGAGAAAATTCATGCGATTGACTCCTTTTATTTTGAAGGTTAATCAGGTTGACTGTTTTCAACGCGAATGCGATAGACCACTTCCTCGAGCAACTTGCGGTTGAAACTGATCAGGTCAGCGACTATTCCTATGAGGAATATCTGCAGCCCCGCTATTAACAGGATGGCTGCAAGGATCAAGGATTGGACCATACCCGCACCGGCTCCGGCAAAGTAATAGACCAGGAAACGGATCCCCAGGATCAGACCAGCAATGAGTGGAAAGAGGCTGACCAATGTGAAAACGCGCAAAGGCCGGTACACTGTAAAGGAGCGCATGATGGTGGCAGTCGAGTAAAGCAAATAATTGGGGATGTTCTTCATCAACCGCGAAGGGCGACTTTCGGGGTTGGTCTTGACCGGCACAAATTCGACCCTGACCCTTTGAGCTCCAGCCTGGATCAATGTCTCAAGTGTGTAAGAATAGGCACTCAACACGTTGGTGTGCAGCGCCAGGTCACGCGTGATGGCGCGGAAGCCACTGGTGGCATCCGGAACGAGGAACCCGGCTGCTTTAGAAACCACCCGGCTGCCAATCTTTTGCAGCCAGCGCTTGAAAGGCTTGAAGTGGACCTGGTTGGCCACACCACGGTCACCGATCACCAACTCTGCCTTGCCATCCATGATCGGTTTGATCAGATCTGCTATGCCAGCGGCATCATATTGATTATCGGCATCCGTATTGACAATGATATCCGCCCCCAGCTTGCAGGAAGCATCCAGACCGACGGCATATGCCTGGGCCAGGCCTACATGGTGGGGCAGGGTTATGATGTGGTTGACATGAGCAAGACGGGCTACTCCAGAGGTGTCATCCTGGCTGCCATCGTCAATGACCAGGATCTCAATCTGGTCAATCCCTGGTAATTTGCGGGGGAGTTCATTAATGGTTTTATTGATGTATTGAGATTCATTGAAACAAGGTATTTGGATGATCAACTTCATTCGGGTAACCTCAACATTCTTCGAAATTTAGTATAACATGGTTGGACTTATCCCTTTGAAAAAAAGTGCTAAATTACTTTTGTACAGAATCCCCACTTGCAGTATTTACTATTGTATAATTATTACATCGATCCAGTACCTATTATGAAAGGCGGCAAAATGAATTCATCACGTACACGTAAGAGTTGGCAGGTTGTATCTTTTCTTGTCATCACAGCGATTGTCATACTGGCTTGTGGCAGTACACCTGACCCAACGGCAACCCCCCAACAAGTTCAACCAACGAAGCAGGAACCAATCATAATTCCTACCAGCACCAACACTGTTGAACCTTTTGTTTTCCCAACCGAGGAAGCAACCCAGGAGATTACCGAAGAACCTGTTCAGGATGAGGAACCGGCCTTTTTTACTGAAGAGTGGGATGATGATAACAGCGCCTGGAGCATCTATAAGGAACCCAATGGTGGGGATGCCAATATTGAAGATATTGAAATTTTCACAGAAAGTGGCAAGCTGCTCTTCGAAATGGACAGGTGGTTGATGGGGTATGTGCTATATGACCCATGGTATTACGAAGACGTGCGGTTGGATGTTGAGGTTGAGAACCGGGGCGCCAATACCTTCACTGTGTCCATTATCTGCCGATATTCTGATGAAGGCTATTATGTGGCAGATATTTCAAGCGGTGGTCTTTATACAATTTATGCTTACGACGCGGCAAGCGAAGAATTCTATAGCTTAGCCAATGGTGGATCCACCCTGATCAAGCAAGGCAAGGATATCAATACCTATACCTGGATATGTGAGGGAAGGGAATTGACCCTCGGTGTCAATGGAACAGAAGTCAAGACCTACACTGATAACAAGTATGTGTTCAGGGATGGCTTTGTAGGGGCTGGTGTTACTTCTTATGATGTCATACCGGTAAAGGTCGAGTTTGAATACATCTCGATCACAGAACCATAAACCAAAAACTAGTTGTCTAAATTAAAAGTGCTGGCGCAAGCCAGCACTTTTTTAGTTCATATTTTTTACTGGTGGATCAAATCACCGCGCAGCACAGTGATGGCTTTGCCGCCCACAAATACGCGCTGGTTACCCAGGCGCACCCGAATTTCACCTGTCCTGGGAGAAGCCTGAAATGCCAGGAATTGCGTTTTTCCCAGTGTCTTTGCCCAATATGGTCCCAGCACACAATGCGCCATGCCAGTTACGGGGTCTTCATTGATGCCTTGTTTTGGTGAAAAGAAACGGGAGACAAAATCATACTTGCCAGGGTTGGCTCTGGCGGTCACACAAATATCTATGTAAGGAAGTTGATCCAGCAACTTGAAATTCGGGTTTAAAGATCGAATGACCTCTTCATTTTCAAATTCTGCAAGAACAAAACTCTCATTGTAGACAGACGTCTTCACAGGTGTAGCGCCCAAGGCCTCATTCAGGGTTTGTGAAGGAGCCACCTCACCCGGATCATGGAGGGGCATGTCCAACTCAACAAATCCGTCATGATACCTGGCGACCAGGGTGCCACTTTTTGTGTAGAACTCTATCTTTTCATCTTCTTCGTAGAAACCAAATTCATAGAGGATATGGGCACTGGCAAGGGTGGCATGGCCACAAAGATCAATTTCCGTGGTCGGGGTGAACCAGCGCAAATTAAAACCGTCTTTATGAGAAACAAGAAAAGCAGTCTCTGAAAGGTTCATTTCAGCAGCCACGGCCAGCATCCATTTTTCGTCCTTTTCATGCTCGAGGAGGCAGACTGCAGCAGGGTTCCCGGTGAAGGGTTTTATGGTGAAGGCATCCACCTGATATATTGGTATGTTCATGCCAATGCTCCTTTTATGGTCTGACCTTGCTTAACCTCAACAATTATACCCAAAAGCTGTGGCAATTGGGCGAATTAAACCAGTTGTAAAATCAACCCGCTGGTGCCATCCATGTCTATCTGCCAACCTTTGGGGGTTTCTTTTAGCGTGGAAGAAAGCGACAAAATAAGCTGAGGAGGTTTGTTGACAAGCGCCTGGTCCAAGGCGTAAGTGAGAGGTTCAGCTTTGGGGTTAATGGCAATGATAAACTTATGTCCATCCAATTCCCGGCTGTAAATGAAGGGCAGTTCCCCGGGATCCGCCTTGATGACCTTAAACTCTCCATCCGATGCGAGGGAGGGGTAGGCAAGGCGGGTGCGGGTCATGTTCCGGAAAAAGTTAAGCAGGGATGCAGGATCTTCATCCTGTAAGAGGACATTAACCTCCTGGATCTCCCGCCCGATGGGCAGGTAGAGATCAGCCTCTTGCGAACATGAAAACCCACCATTCAACCCGGTAGACCATTGCATGGGTGTGCGAACACCAGTGCGGACGTATCCGCCTTCCTTTGAGGGCAATCCAGGCTGGAATCTCATGCCAATCTCATCGCCGTAATAGATGATCGGGGTACCGGGCATGGTGAGGAGAAACATGTAGACCAGCTTCATCATCTGGGCAGAGCGTCCATCGGCCAGGCGAGGGTGGTCATCATGGTTGCCCGTGATCAGGGCGATGTATCCCTCTTCCCGGGTGGCATTGTAAAACCGCAAATACTCACCCACAAATTCGCAGATGTTACCATGACCAGTTGGATCAAAAAAACTCCAGGCTTGCGGATCGCGATGATTACCGATCCCCCTTTTGCGAAAGAGGGAGATGGCGCCCGGGTTTGAGAAACCCAAGAGCATGTCGATATGAAAACCTGCCGGGATCGCTTCAGAGGGTGTGCCCCACTCAGCGACGAGAGCGGCTTGCGGATAATCCTTATCCAACCAGTGACGGATTTCCTGCCAGATCCGCGCAGTTCCAACCTTTCCCGGATCGCGTTTGACAAGGGAGGCTGCCATATCGACCCTAAAGCCACTGGCACCTTTGTCCAACCAGAAGCGCATGATATTCTTCAATTCCTGGCGGACAGCTTGTGGACCAGGTGCATCCACACCCTGTTGCCAGGGCTGGGCGGGGTCAGGCCTGGCAAAACCGTAGTTCAGTGCCGGCTGGCAGTAGAAAAAATTCGTAACATACCCGGCATCCCGTTCGGCAAATCCCTTGATGATGGTCAAACCTGGTTCTGAATCCTTCCATACACTGTCATTCCAGATATACCAATCAGAATATTTATTCCTTTGATGTTTTTGTGACTTCTGAAACCAGGGATGCAGAATGGATGTATGCCCCGGCACCAGGTCCAATAAGACACGAATTCCATGGGATTTGGCAAGCCTGAACAATTCCTGAAGGTCTTCGTTGGATCCATAACGGGGAGCAACTTTGTAATAATCAGAGACATCATACCCGGCATCCTGGAAAGGGGAGTCAAAGCAGGGATTTAACCAGATGGCAGTGACCCCCAGGCTGGAGATGTAATCCATTTTTTGGATGACCCCACGGAGATCGCCGATACCATCGCCATTGGAATCATAAAAGGTTTGTGGGTAAATTTCATAAAAAATAGCGCTGCCGAGCCATGCAGGTGTGTTCTTCATAGTATATTTAACCTTCTTATCAAAATCATTCCACTATCATCCTGAAGAGATGTACTTCAACCAAGATTATATCAAGAGGAGGTATTATGCATTATCTTAATTGAACGCAGAGGGTGGGTATAATTCAATTATGAAAAAGTTGGGTCCGGTCGGAAGTCTGGTTATCACTACAGTCATGTTGTTAACAATCCTTGCACCGATGAATGATGTCAGTGCCAGGGATCAAGACTTCACGGCAAGGGATAGCGATATCCCTGAGATATTTGACAGCCCTTTATGCCTGCCAGACCTGTATATGGAAGAGCCCCTGGATTGCCTGGCATTAGGCGCCTCACAATCCATCAAGGAACTGGCAGATGATGGCATTGCATATCCCATCCGTGAACTGCCGGCAGCATCACCTGACAGGTCCCTGATCCTGATGCCAGCCTTGATCGCCCGCATCAACCTGGAGGCAACTATGCCGGCACCCTTTTATGCTTCATTTGATGATGCCATTGCGCAAAACAATCCCTCACGGTACCTGGACCCTGGCGGATTACGATATATCAGTTACATCGAGCGGATCGATCACAACGGTAAACCTTACCTGCGGACGATCTCAGGTGACTGGGTCAGGGCAGCCCCCATAGCATACTCGGATTTCCAGGGACTGGTTTTTCAAGGCAATCCCGGCAATGATTTTGGCTGGTTGGTTGACCAGACCACCGGATATTCAGCACCAAGTTTCTCTGCCAGCTCAACGGGAAACACATTTTACTTGGAAGAGGTCATCCAGATCTACAAGACTGTGGAAGCAGAAGGTGTCTCATGGTACCTGGTCAGCCCGGGTGAGTGGGTCAATTCGGTTAAAGCACGCAGAGCTTATTTTGATCCCACTTTACCCCAGGAGAAGGAATTAGACCGCTGGATCTCCATCGATCTCGAGGAACAGATCCTTTATGTTTATGAGCGGGGGGATCTCAAGTTTGCCACCCTGATATCGAGCGGGATGGAGCCATTTTACACAAAACCCGGCTTGTTCCAGATCTACAGCAAACTGAGCCTCGAAACCATGCAAGGCGCTTTTGAGGCAGACCGTTCTGATTTCTATTATCTTGAAGACGTGCCCTGGACGATGTATTACGATGAAGCAAGGGCATTGCACGGCTCGTACTGGCGCACCATGTTTGGCTATCCCCAATCGCATGGTTGTGTCAACCTTTCCCCAAGCGATGCGCGATGGCTTTTCAATTGGGCAAATGAAGGTGATTGGGTCTATGTGTACGACCCATCGGGGTTAACGCCAACCGACCCAGACCAGTATGGTCCAGGTGCACCCTAGAGGTTCCATTTACGATGTTTCAAGTTCAGCCAGGAGAAACAGGCTACAGTTTAGGCATATCGCGGCTGGCAATGATGTCAATGCCGGTATTGAGGGCATTTTCTATGATCACCTGGTTGATCTTGACCGGGGCGGAAACCTCAACCTGGCGTAAAATTTTTGCCAGTTCAGGGATCAGTGGTTTGGGGAAGGCTTTAGCCGTGTAGACCGGCAGAAGAGGATGCAAACCGGACCTTACCTTAACCGAAGAGGCGACCATGCGCCTGGGATCCTGCAACTCACAGATGGCATATTCTTTTCCCCTCCTGCACCCGCTTCCCAGGACATCAATGACCTGGTTGCCTTCGTGCAATACTTTTAAGGTGCAGCCTTTGGGGCATGTTACGCAGATAAGTTCACTTTCCTGGGGCATATTTTCCTCTCACCCTGTGGTTTGTTTCTGCGCAACAGTAACGCAGTTAATGGTGATTTTTTGGGCTTTTTTTGCCATTTCATAGGCATCCGGTTTGATCTCAAGGGTGATGATCTCACCAGGGCGGGCATAGGGCTCTGCCTTTTTTGCCAGTATGTTTCCTTGCTCGTCCTCAACCATTATCCGGACATGCTCTTCGACTGGTTGTGTCACGCGCAGCTGCAGCCGCGTAGATTCGGACCGGAGGCTATCGATGTCGATCATGTGGGGAACCACATAACGGATATTTTCTCCGGCCTTGAGAGCAATTTGCTTTGTCCCGGCAACTTCTCCCTGTAAAGCGTAGACCGCTGCGCCTTTGCCAGCAGTAAACCCGGCTTCTGTGACCCAATCCACCAGGTCATAGACATGGACAACATTGCCTGCGGCGAAGATACCCGGCCTGCTGGTCATGAAGTGGTTATCGACAATCGGTCCGCCAGTCAGGGGGTCGAGACTGACGCCGACATTCTTGGATAATTCATTTTCAGGGATCAGTCCGACCGAAAGCAAGACTGTATCACAGGGGATGATCTCCTCACTGCCCGGGATGGGATTCCATTTCTCGTCGACCGCCACACTTTCGACAGCTTCAACACGTTTATCACCGATAATGCGGTTGATGGTATGGCTTTTCTGCAGGGTTATGTTGTAGTCCATCAGGCACTGGACAAAATTGCGGGTCAACCCGGTCAGGTAAGGCATGATCTCGAGCACACGCTCCACTTTGGCGCCTTCAATTGTCAAACGCCGCGCCATGATCATGCCGATATCACCTGAGCCAAGGATAACAAAGCGGTTGCCAGGCATAAACCCTTCAATATTGACCCATCTTTGGGCTGTACCGGCAGAATAGACACCCGCCGGCCTGGTTCCTGGCAGCAGGATCTGGGCACGAGTCCGTTCGCGGCAGCCCATCGCCAGGACGATCGCCCTGGCTTGAACCTCCTGGATCCCATCGCGCTTATTCATTGTAACAACTGAAAGATTGGGACGAACATCCAGGACCATGGTGTCCAGCAGCACTTCAACGCCCAGGCTATGTGCCTCTTCAATGAAATGCTGGGCATAGCTGGGACCAGGCATGTCCTTGCCAAATATCTCAAGTCCAAAACCATTGTGGATGCACTGTAAAAGAATGCCGCCCAATTCCATGTCCCGTTCAATGATCAAAACATCAGCTGCGCCATTCTTTTTGGCAGAGATCGCCGCTGCCAAACCACCTGGACCAGAACCTACAACAACCACATCGTATAGATTTTTCATTTTTCCACCTCTGCCAGATCCTTGGTCCTGCGGAAAAGATAAGGAGAACCTGTGCCCTTTTTGGTTACCTCTTCAGGTGGAATGCCCAGTTCATCAGAGAGCATCCTGACAACGCGCGGCATATCAAATCCGCCCTGGCAACGACCGGTGCCTGTCCAGGTACGCCGTTTAATGGCATCGTAAGTTCTTGCGGGTATGGGTGCATGGATTTCGGCAAGGATCTCACCTTCGGTGACCGTTTCACAGCGGCAAATGATGCGTCCATAACTTGAGTCCTGTCTGACCAATTCCGCCCTCTGTTCGAGGGTAAGGTGCCTGAAGACCGGTCTAGCTTTGCGTACCGGGTTCCAATAATGTTTTTTGATCAGTGGTTCACCTGCCTGTTTCAAAAGGTCAATGACCATCAAGGCGATGGCAGGTGAAGCACTCAAGCCCGGGGATTCGATGCCCGCGACATTGACGAAACCCTGTACTTCCGTGGGAATCTCGATCACGAAGTCGCCAGTGTAGTCCACCTGGGGGTCCAGGCACCGGGCGTTACCATTGGCGCGAAGACCGGAAAAAACGGCAATGATGTTGCGGCGATTGATGCTGGGGATCAATTTCTGGGCACCCTGCCAGATCTCCGTAAAACCATCTTTGGTAAAGGTTTTATCATCCCTGGAGTCAACATAATTGCTATTAGGGCCAACGATGGTGTTGCCGTGCATGGTTGATGTGACCACAATACCTTTACCCTTATCAGAGGGAGTGGGAAAGAAACATGTATTTTTGGTCAAGCGATAATCGGCTTTATCCAGGATGACATACTCTCCCCGGCGAGGACGAATCTTGAAATCCGGTCGGACATGGGCTTTATGCATCACTTCATCAGAGAATAATCCTGCTGCATTGATCACCCAACGGGAATAAAAATCACCCTTTGAAGTCTTGATGCCAACAATGCGCGTACCCTGCCAGATGAAATCTTCAAAGGAGGTCTCAAGTTGGACCTCTACACCATTCATCACTGCATTTTCAGCTGCGGCGACGGTAACTGCAAATGTATCAATCAAGCCGCCAGTCGGTGCCCACAGGGCTCCCACGGTGTCTGGCGATAACAAGGGTTCACGCTGGCGCATATCCGCACCACTGATCAATCCAACACCGAGAATGCCGTTTTGACGTCCACGATCTAGCAAGACCTCCAGCATAGGCATCTGGTCGGCAGCGGTAGCCACCACATAATCACCCGTGCGCTCAAAAGCAAAACCCAACTCCTGGCTTAATTGATCCCACATAGGGCTGGCCAAGGCATTGGTTTTCGCTTTGAGTGTGCCGGGGATCGGGTCGTAGCCGGCATGCATGATGGCTGAGTTGGCTGAACTGGTGCCTGCGCCAATATCAGCCTCTTTTTCGATCAATAAGACCTGGATGTTGTATTGTGAAAGAAAACGTGCCATCATACTGCCTACCACGCCACCCCCAATGATGATGACATCATATTGTTTTGCCATGCATGCCTCCAAGTAATGTTTCTGGTCGACCCTTATTATACTCGCAGAGTAAGATCATCCTTTTTATGTAGCATATTGAAAAGGAAGGATTTTATGGGCTAACCCGGTATGTGAAACTCTCAAGGGCGATATTGCCCGGGATTGTTGAGCCAGTCTGGCGGATGACCAGGATCGCATCGCGAATTGCCGGCACTGTGTATGGAATGGTCTCAGCGAAATAGAAATACTCATTTCCAGGATCACCAGGGACGGAGAACTGTCTTGAATTCAAAAGGCCTCCTGAAGCTGACAATAATTCGATGATGATCGGGGATGTGGAAGAGGAGCGCGCCCAACCAGTGACATGGAATTTTCCCCCAGTCACAACAGAACTTTCTACTGGAGATAAAACGATGAAGTTGGCCTGGTGGTCAGGATTGCCACCTGCAATTTTCATGGAAGAGGACAGTTCAATCTCCGTAGACGATACTGCACGGGTGACATCTTCGATATCGATCAAGCCAAGGACCAACCGCGATCTCGGGTTGGACAGGATGTCGAAGAAAATTGTCCTGCTGATATCTATATATCCATCCGGTTGACATCCTGGAAACGATAATTCGCGGTAAAGCAACTTTCCCTGCTTATCCAGCAACTCAACTGTCAGCGCATTCCCGGGAGAGCATTTGAGTTGGGCGTTCAGCGATAAAGGTGAAGTCTCAATGGAGCCACTTGTGGGGCTTTTAATGAGAATTGCCGCCTGGGGCAAAGGCGTTGGGGGTTGGATCTGGCTAAATGCAGGTAAGAAGAGGAGATTACAAAGCACAAAAACGCAGATACTCAAAAACCGGGTCCTTTTTACCGAAGAAAAGAGATGCAATGACATGTATCAATTTTACTCAATAACTGTAACAATCTAAAAAGAAAACAGGCAGTTCATTGCGAACTGCCTGTTTATTATGCTGTGTAACCAGCTACAAGCTGTAAATCTCGCGATATTTTTTGTTCAGATATCTCAAGTAAGGCTCTGCATTGATCCTGGAACCGGTGATTTTGATGATCAGTTCCTGGGGATCGTACCTGGCACCATATTGATGTACATTTTCGCGCAACCATGCCAGGATCGTACTAAACTTGCCCTGGGCAATCTCATCGGGAATATTGGGGTGAGCCTGCAGCATTTTCTCCCAAAGTTGGGCTGAGAGCAAGTTGCCAAGCGCATAGGTAGAGAAGTAGCCGATCATCCCTCCAGACCAGTGCACATCCTGAAGAACGCCCAGAGAGTCGTTGGGTGGGGTGACCCCAAGGTATTCCTGCATTTTGCTGTTCCAGATCTCCGGCAGGTCTTTGGCTTCAATCGATTTTTCCATCAAGCCAATTTCAATTTCAAGCCTCAGCATGATATGGAGGTTGTATGTAGCTTCATCGGCTTCAACACGGACCAGGGAAGGTTCCACGCGGTTAATGCCTTTGTAAAATGTCTCCAGATCGACATTGCCGAGGTGTTCGCTGAACAGCATCTGGAATGTAGGATAGAAGAAAGTCCAGAATTCCTTACTTCTGCCAATCAAGTTCTCCCACATCCGTGATTGCGATTCGTGGAAAGCTAGTGAGGATGCTTCCTGCAGGAAAGTGCGTGAAAATTTCGGATCACATCCCTGGCTATACATGGCATGACCTGATTCATGCATTGTACTGAAAAGTGCAGAAACGCCATCAGCTTCAGGATAACGGGTCGTGATGCGTACATCACCCAGACCAAAGCCTATTGTAAAAGGATGAGGGGTTG
This sequence comes from uncultured Anaerolineaceae bacterium, assembly GCA_964435475.1. Lineage (GTDB taxonomy): Bacteria > Chloroflexota > Anaerolineae > Anaerolineales > Anaerolineaceae > CAYSZB01. Next base: position 12,979 of record CAYSZB010000003.1, read on the forward strand.
TGTCAAGGCGACCACGGTTCCAATCATACCCAAAGCGGGTGATGACATGCCGACCGAATTTGTCTTGAAGCGATTTATCATAATCCTGCTTTAGGAAAGAATTTTCCACCTGTTTGGCAGATCTAATTGCCTTGATCAATTCTACCTGTTTGGGGCGAAGATCGTCAAAGATCTGCTTCACATCTGCTGTTTTCATGCCGGGTTCGTACATGTCCAGGAGGGGATCATATACATGATCGTATGGTTTAAAATACTCCGCCAGTTCGCGCCTCATCTCAACAATGCGCTGCAATACGGGTTGAAAGCTGGCAAAATCGTTGTTCTGCCTGGCTTTAACCCAGACTTCATTTGCCTGGGTGGTAACGATCATGAACTCCATCACTTTTTCTTTGGGAATTTTTACAAATTGATCAAATGTCCACTTGGCTTTGCGTACGAGACGGGCGTTTTCATTGTCAGCGTTGAGATCACCGATCTCATTTTCCAGGTCGCTGATCAGTTCGCCCAGTTTTGGTGAGGTTATACGGTCATGGAGCATGCCACCGATCAGTGCTGCCTGTTGACTGCGGTCCTCAACCCCACCCGGGGGCATGTTAACCAATTGATCCCAATTCAGCAGGGCGCTAATCCCATTGAGACTTGCTATGTCAGCAGATAATGCGTTTAATGAATCAATTTTCTCTTTCATGGTAATTCCTTATGTTTATACTAATTTCCAACGCAATGGTTTGCCATCCAAGCAATTGATGACCTCATGGGCGATGTCAATAGCCGCCCTTAATTGGGCTTCCCTGGTTTGGGCGCCAATATGTGGTGTGGCGATCACATGGGGGTGTGAGATGAGGGCAAGATCGACAGGTGGTTCGACTTCAAAGACATCCAGTGCAACCCCAGAGACTTTGCCGGAGTTGAGGGCTTCCAACATGGCAGGCTCATCGATCACACCTCCACGGGCAGCGCATATGATCCTGACCCCATCTTTCATCCTGGCGATGGTTTCTGCATTGATCATGTGTTTTGTCGCAGGGATCAATGGGACATGCAAGGTGATGATGTCGGACCTTTCGATCAATTCTTCCAGGTTAACCGGTTCAGCACCTGTTGCCCTGATCTGTTCAGATGGACGGACAGGGTCATAGCCCAGAACGGTCATGTCAAAAGCCTGTGCACGTTTGCCGACAGCTTCGCCGATGTTGCCGTAACCGATAATTCCCAGGGTTTTATGACATAATTCGCAACCTTCCAACTCCTTCTTCATCCATTTGCCATTCTTCATTCCATGGTCGGCAAATGGGATTTCGCGAACGAGATCCAACATGAAGCCCATGGTGAGTTCAGCTACTGCCAAAGTGGTTGATACAGGCGTATTGACGACCCTGATGTCAAGTGATTTGGCTGTGTTGAGATCAATATTATCGACACCAACACCCATACGTCCAACAACCTTCAGGTTCTTGCCTGCGTTAAGGACCTCTGCAGTCACCTTGGTGCGTGAACGCACGATCATGGCATCCACACCCGGAACGATCTTTAGTAAGTCTTCGGGGGTGATCCCTTTCATGTCAAGCGCCTGATCTTTTTGATTGATGATGGCAGCTCCTTCTTTTTCGATACCATCAGTTATCAATACCTTCCAACCCATTTTATATCTCCTTTTTCCAAGTATTTATTAATGAGTATATCTTATCACTCAAGAGTTTGATTTTAAAACGCGAAATTCACCTTTACGTGCTGTAATGTTCAGTGAATCCATGTATTCCAGGACCGGAAGGGCATATTTCCTGCTGGTCTGGAATTGATCTCGCAGGTCGGCCAGGGTGATCGTGCCATGTTCCTGCAGATGCCTGCGCACCGCCTGGATCATCTTTTCCAGTGACCCAGGCAGAAACACAATATCTTCAGAGATTCTTACCAAATGGTTCAGGAAAATAACTGCCTCCAGCAGATCTTCACCTAGTAATTCCTGGCAAAACTTGACGTCTGGTGGCGAAAACGGGGTTTCTCTAAATATTTCCAACAGTGAAGCGAAGAGTCTCTCCTGGTCAGTTGACAGGGAAATCTGGTGACCAAATTTTAGTACCAGGGGACCTTTTTGTTCAATGATCTGCTGGAATTCCAGTTCGTGCATCACCTGGTTGAACCTGGAAGGCTCAAAAGACAGTAGTTTTCGAAGATATTCCCGCGGCAGGCCTGGTTTTAAAGGATTGCTGGAATAAAAATCAGAAAATTGCTGTGAAACCTTTAGTACCAGTTCATCCCATGATTGTTTGGAAATGAGGGGAGAGACAGCTGTAAGGTCTTTTTGTTCGTGATCCAGGCGTATGAGCAAACCGGAATTGTCCATTTCACTTACCAGGGTTAACAGATCAGGCAGGGGCAGATTGACCTTTTTGACCAGATCGTTGACTGTAAGGATAAAGGTTTGTGATAATTGCTGGATGATCAGATCTTGCGGTTCTCCCTGTAACAGACGGTTTAATCTTGAAATCACTGAAATATTGAAGCGGCGGTAGAGCTTCTGGGGATACGGATCGAGAATGATGCCACCGCCCAGGGTTTCGGGTGGTGAGGGACGTCGAATCACATAATGGTCTCCCTTGGCAACCAGACCCGGTTTTGACAAATGAACCTGGATATAACATTCCTCACCAGGATTAAGCTGGTCTTTTCCCAGTATGCGAATCCTGGAGATGATTTCTGATGATCCGCTATAGAAAACCACTTCCATGTTATGTTTCAGACTAACTGATGAATTTTTAAGGACCCGACAGTGGCAATCCAATAGACCTGTTGCTTCATAGGTGCCCGGTTTGATGACGACCTGCCCGCGTTCGATCCGTTCTTTGTTGACCCCGGTGATATTCATCGCTGTCCTGGTTCCGGGAGAGGCATGGTCGACTTTATTCTTGTAGGATTGAAGTCCGCGGATGCGACCTTTTAAATCCCCTGGAAGGATCTCGATCTCGTCTCCCGTATAAAAATCACCATCAGATAAGGTGCCGGTGATAATCGTCCCAAACCCTGGTAAGCTGAAAATGCGATCGATGGGCAACCTTGGGCGATGAAGGTTTATCCGAGGAGGACGTTTTTCAAGTAAATCTTGAAGAGACAACTTGAGTTCATTCAGCCCAGTCCTGGTGGCAGATGAAACCTTGATAATGGGAACGCCATCGAGTGATGTGCCCTTAAGTGCTTCCTGGATCTCCAATTCCACCAGGTCGATCCATTCTTGATCGCTGACCAGGTCGATTTTATTCAAGATGACCAACCCTGAAGAGATACCCAGCATGTCAAGAATTGCCAGGTGTTCTTTGGTCTGAGGCATCATACCTTCATCAGCAGCGATGACCAGTAGGACAGCATCAATGCCGCCAATGCCGGCTAGCATATTGGCGATAAAATCACGGTGTCCCGGGACATCGATCACACCCACTGTTTTTCCATCCGGCAGGTCAAACCAGGCAAAGCCGAGGTCTATGGTCATTTCCCGCTCGATCTCTTCTTTCAACCTGTCCGGGTGGATCCCTGACAAGGCTGCGATCAGGGTAGATTTCCCATGATCGACATGACCTGCGGTGCCAATTACATACATTGGGCAATCCTAACTGCGTTGTTTACTTAATTCTGTGTGTGTTAGGATCGATTCCTGGTATGTTTTGAGGATCCCTTGGAAACGCTTGATGGATTCCTGTGAGATCTGGTCAATCGCATCATGCAGAGTCTGGATGGAGGATTTTAATTCATCGATCTGTGGTTGGAAGACATCAAGTTGCCTATTCATCTCGCGATGTTGCTCCTCCTGTCCGAGAACATAATTTGTCCAACGTTTCTGGTCATCCACCTTAAATGCAGTCCATTCCTGCCTGAAACGTTCGTCATTTAAACGGTTGATCTCGCTGATCTCGTTAATCCTTCTTTCAAACTTCTGGGTCGCCTCGTCTAGCGAGGATATGGATTTGTTGACCAGTTTATTTGTTTTGTCCAATTCAGCCATCTGAACATCAAGGTCTGTATTGATCCCTTCAATGCGTGTAAAACGTTCAGCCCATTCTTTAAAGGTGCGGTCACGCTCCAGTGCCTGTAAATTCATGCGGTCAATAAAGGCAACCTGTGTTTCCCTGCGCTCTTTTTCGATTGTTTGCAGCTCATTTATCCGGTTTTCAAAGGGCCTGAAATTGTCACTGATCAGGTCAATGCGAGAACGATTTTCTTCCAGGCGTTTTCTTTGGGCAATGATCTCTCCCTGCAGGTCGGAAATCCGCTTTGTATCCTGACGGGCAGTCTCTTCAACCAGACGCAGTGAGCGCTTGTAGTCTTCATCAAAACGGGATACTTCTGTGACCTTTTGTTTGACTTCTTCAATCGCTTTGCTTAAGCGGTTAAATTCCACGTGGTGAGTCTTTACTTCTGATTGGGTATTGGTGATCAGTTCTGGAATTGGTTGGAAGGCGGCGATGGCTTTGTTTGTATTGTCTACTTCAAAGCGAAAGCGCTTGCCTTGTTCATTTATCATCGAATCCAACTTGGTTTCAGTGGTTTTAATTTTGTCGTTTATCTCTGTTTGTAGCCGGTCTATGCGAGCATCAAATTTTTCGAAAGAAGAAAGTTTTTGCGCCAACTGCAAAACCCTCTCTTCAGACTCTTTGACCATTTGTCTTAAAGAAGTGTTCTCATTATTAAGTGTTTTAACCTGGTTCTGTAACAAGGCAATATCCGATTTGTCTTTGCGGCGCTCAGAATCCAACCAATCTACCTTATTTTCAAGTTGTTTAATCAAATCCAGTTCATCGATCATAATTCACCTTAATTTCTAGAAGAAATTTATCTCCTACCATAATTGATTATACACAGGTTGAGTAAGAGAATTGTAAAACAGGTCCCATTGTAAATGAAAATTACAGAAAAAATCACGGAGTGATCGGGAAGCGGGGAAAAGCATCCAATATCCCGGTAAACCTGGGTAGTAATAGATGGGGGAAAATCCCGGCAAAAATGGTCAAGCCAACAATCAGGAGAATGGGAATGATGATCCCCAGGTTTTCTGTAACCTTCCAGTCTGTAATTGCATCTTCTGATTTGATCATGTGGACCATTACTTTAAATGTAAATATATAGATTCCCATGGTGCCAAGGAAGATCCATAATGCATTGACTAGGTCTGGTTGGGCGGCGATGAACCAGATCATCCTTTTCACAGGAAAACCTGCCAGCATGGGTATGCCTGCGATACTTAACTGGGCTATGATCAAACCTCCACTTAAGAAAGGTTTTTCATGCATTAATGCAGGCAGGTTGCTGAATTCCAGGCTGCCATATTCATCCTTAATTTTGCCCAAACAAAATGCCCAAAGCCAGTATCCGATCATCCTGGGTAAAAGCAGCATAGAAAAGTAGTACATTCCCCCCAACTCGTTCAAACCAAAACAAAGAAGTGAAAAACCGGTCTCGATTATCACGGAATACCCAAATGCCTTACCCAGGTTCTTTTGAAATAACACCAGGGCTCCTCCCAGGGCAATCATTGAGGTCCCGATGAATCTAAATGTGGGATACAGTCCTTCGAGTGATCTCAACCATGCGTAACGATCCAGGAAAGTCAACATGAATAATAAAAGACTTGAGGGAAGAAGAATCAGGAAATAACTTGACATCCAGGGATGGGCTGATTCGGTCAGTAAAGGTAACCATGAATGAAAAGGGATGATTGCTAATAACAAAAGAAAGCCAATTATCAGAGAAATGGTAGCCTGGTTGATCAAAGGACTATTAGCGGGGGCTGTTTCAGCACCGGAAAGAGCCCAACCAGCAAATAGAATAAATGGAAAAGCCAGGAATTGAAAAACGAGATATCTTAAAATCCCTTTAGTTGTTTTTTCAGTTTCAGGGGAAAGGAGTGGAATAGAAATCAATATGATGATCTCAATGAACAATGCGGCATAAAGAAATGGTTCCACTGCCAAAGCAGCTACCAGGAGGGGGGTTATGACCAGTGACATTGCAGGAAAAAACTTGTTTGTTTTGAACCAGCAAGATCCCAAGTTCCAAAAGGCATTAATGTAAAATATTATTGACACCAGGGTCAGGTTATCATAGGTAATGGTCAGGGTTCTGCCCAAGATGACCATTATATCTTTCACTTCTAAGGAATTCGATCCAAACCCTAATATGAAATCTTTCGGAAAGTAGGTTGCTGCCACAGCTAGAACAAGTGAAAAAAAAGTTCCCAGGATACCACATAATAACCTTTTTGATTTGGTCAGGAACAATGCAACTGAAAACAGAATTGGCAGAAAGATCCAGATCAAGGGAGAGCTCATGGGTTATTATCCGCCTTTTCCTTGATTAACAGGTACGAACCTACCAGGACCAATCCCATATTGACAATTGCCAGCAAGCCAACGACCAAACTTGAAACCTCTAAAATTGAATAAAAGCTTTCGAACCCCCAGAAGGCAGTGAGCAGTCCGGTGATGAGATAAAGGGGTTCCATGGTTAAAGCCAATTGCACCAAGCCAATAAGTATCAGGAAGCTTGCTGCAAGCAATGTAGCGCTGGGTACTGACACTGAAAATGCCAATCCAACATTCGTTATAGTAAATCCAACAATGGTGGCGACCAGTGCAACTACCAGGATACGGAACATTATCGATGAAAAAATTGTCTTTCCCCCATGACCATCTTTAAATTTTATGGAAAAGCAGGAAATACCAAGCACTGAACAACACATCCAACCAACAAGAAGTTTTATTACTACAACGCTGATAGGGACGGATGTTGAAATAATAATTGACATCGCCAGGTATTGTATAGCCAGGGCGATCAGGGTGAGCTTCCAGTTGTGAATGACCGTTGATATGACCGAAGAACTCAGGATCAAGGCCAGGGCGATCTGTAAAACAAAATCTGGCATGAAATCAATCTCCGATCCTTAAGAATGACAGGAGAAGTATGATGATAACAAATGCCCATAGAATTGCGCTATCGCCTTCGATAAATCTTGTTACTGTCAACACAAGATTACCGACTACCTGGTAAGTCCTTAAGAAAATGCTTTTTACCCAAGTCAATGAAAAGAAAGAATTCAAAAATTGAAAAAAGTTATGGATACGTTGATTGGCAATGACCTTCCTTTGAATTCCCAGGTTGACAGGAGAATTTCTTAGCTTGTTTCCTACAAAGAGCAAGGTAATTGCTAATAAAAGACCGACCATGCCCGCCCACCAAAAATCAGCGGAAAGCACCCCAGGCCAACCAACGATCCCGAGGGCAATTTGGGTCTGGATAATAAAAATCAACCCTATTGGAAAACTGATCTTGGACCATGATTCAAGGTTCGTTGTCAATCCCTTTCCTGTCAAGAGGAACTTCATATAACCGGCAATGAGTAGGGAGTGGCTTGTCAAGGCAGATATTGATAAAAAAGAGATGCCTTGTCCGAAGATACCCGGCCAGCCACTGCTGGCCATTGTGTAAGGTAAGGCAACCATTCCCAACAGTCCAGGAATCAACAAGAACCGCAAGCGTCTTATAGGTGGGTCAAAGAGCATCAATAGGCTGCCTGATAAGAGCAGGGCTAATCCCCAAGAGCGGCTAAATTCAGCCTGACCATTTATGGCACATATTATCGCCATCGCCGCCAAAGAAATATACCAGTAATGACTTGCTTCGTATAAGTTTTCCTTTAATAACCAAATTAATGCAGTTATGAAGACTACCAGGCCAATCATTATTTGGATCGGCATCACCCAGTATGGCCTTATTGTGAAAGTCTCGGGGGGCATCCTTGCGATCAGACCCAGGCTGGACGCAATGGGTGCCAGTCGAAGCAGGATACCAGAACCTCTTCTTTCGTGTAGATCTTTGAAAAATGATGTATTGATGGAAAACACTCCAAGCCTTATGGCTCCTGCAATTAGAAAATAAACGCCGGAACGGTTTGGAATGTCATCGATATCAAATTGACCGACATCCAACCAACCGACCATGGTAGCCCAGGAAAAAATGATCAGGCTCAGCACTCTCAGTGCGAAGAGAATGATGATCTGGCGGTTCCACCTGTCGTTCTGTTGAATTGAAATAAGGTAGATAAATTCAATGATATCCACCAGTGCCCATGCAAGGACCATGGTAAGAGGGTTACCAGCCAGTAAAGCCATTAGACCGATGGCAGTAATTGCCATGCTGCCCGCCCAAGACATTGGATTGACGATGTCTTGGGCCCTTGCAGAATCTGTAAAAATGTAGGCAATCTCAATTGTCAATAACGCCATTGCGTACGGCCACGACACATAATCGATCATCAAGGATGGTGAAGCGTAAAAAAGGTTCGAAGGAGTCCAGTCGATCAATGGTACGTCAGTAGGCAGGAAGAAACGTAAATAGACAAGAATCAACCATGCGAAAAAGGTGCTTCCTGCAGCTATCAACCAGGTTAGACCGATACGCGACTTTAATCTGTAAATAATGGTTATGGCGATTGAGCCAAATATGAGCAAAAGGATGGGAATGAAAATCAACATGGATTTTTACTGATGGTTTTACAGGATTTCACCCTTTTTACAGGTCTGATATTTTCCAGAGCCCGGCTCTCCTAACCATTTTTCATGGTCTACAAGTAATTTGCCTCTTAAAAAGACTTTTTCAGGATAGCCTTTTAATTGCCAACCTTCATAAAGATTGTAATCTGTGCGGTGGTGGGCAATTTTGACACCGTAGTTAACTTGCTTGCCTGGATCCCACATGACAATATCTGCATCACTGCCTACAGCAATGGTTCCTTTCTGGGGATAAAGTCCAAATATTCGGGCGGGGTTTGTGCACATCAGGTTCACAAATTGGTTTGGGGTCAAATGACCTTTTCCGACACCATATGTCCAAAGAACGGGCATGCGGTCAGCAATCCCTGGCAGTCCATTGGGAATTTTGGTGAAATTGTTTTTTCCAAGTTCCTTACCAGGAATTCTTACAAATTCATTCTCATATTTGATTGGTTTCGTTCCATCATAAAAAAACGGACAGTGGTCAGTAGAAATGACCTGGATTTCACTAGAGGATAATGCACGCATCAATCTCTCGTTATCCTCTTTCTTCCTGACGGGTGGAGAACAGATCCATTTTGCACCGTCAGGTTTTTTAAGGTCATCTTCAGTAAAGAAAAGGTATTGGGGGCAGGTTTCGCCCATCACCTTGATGCCTTCAATGCGCGCTCTGGACAATTCATCCACTTCACCAGCCACATTCATGTGGACCAGGAATAGTGGAGCGTCATTCTTTGCACTCAATTCGATAATGCGCCTGAATGCCCGCACAGTACCGGAGGCAGGACGCGTAATGGCGTGCCAAATGGGTTCTGTATGACCCTGGGCAGTAACTTCTCTCACCATAGTCTCAATTTCATCGCCATCTTCGGCGTGGAGCATGGTCAGAAGCCCGTAGCTGCGTGAGACCTGCATGACCTTGTCAATTCCCTGGTCTGCAAGTCGCAGGCGGTTGTTGTAAGCGGTAAATACTTTTATGCTGGTGATGCCCTCAGCAGGCAGTGTTTCGAGTTGCCTGAGAATCGTCTCATCGAAACGGGTAATGTTCATATGCAAGGCAAAATCAATACTGGCTTTAGGTGCTGCCTTATCAAGTAGTCTGGAAATGTTGTCATGCAAGGTGCCTTCATCATGAGATACAAAGTCGATCATGGTTGTTGTTCCACCAAAGGCAGCTGCTTTTCCACCTGTGTAGTAATCATCCGATGATATGGTGTCAAACATGGGTAATTCCAGGTGTACATGGGCATCCACACCACCGGGCATGACCAATTTACCTTCTGCATTAATCAAGTCAGCATCGGGGTCAATGATATTTGTCGCGACCTGTATTACCTTTTCATTTTCAATTAAGACATCTGCTTGGCGGGTTTCTTCTCCGGTGATGACTGTGCCGTTTTTTATCAGCGTTTTCATATTTCATTTTCCTAATCGTGAACCCAATATTTCAATCAGTCTAATAGACTTGAAAACATGGCCATCCCTGGGTTTTTTGCTTAATGCTTGCCCAGGACACCCAGCAATGCCAATATTGCCGGGTCAATGGCAACCTCTGGCAACTCATCTACCTTATATTCATTTGCCTGCAATGCACGCTCGCGTAGTGACGACCAGAGAATTTCCCGCTCCTCATCGCGAACGATCAAATCCGTCATGGATGAAGCATTCAATAAGTGTTCACCGGTCGTGTAAAAGAAGGTGATGCGTTTCCATTTGCCTGATAGAATGGGGTTGGGTAATATTTCCAATGGGTCAATGATCAATTTAAAATATTCCTCATTTACCCTGGGATGATCTTTTTCATCAACCAGCAATTCTTTGCGGGTGGTCAACTCGTGCCCTTTAACACGGGCAAAGTATTTAATTTGCCAACGCTCATTTTTATTGAAGGCAGCGGTCTGGTAAAAAGCCAGATAGTCCGCTGAGATGACTTTTGGCGCAGATTTTAGAGGTATGCGATACCAACCCAATAACCTGGCTATATCCAGGTCCCTTTTATCGGGTAATATGGCTACCAGGACCAAAGATGTCGAATTGATCATTGTCCCTTATCTCGATCAGAGCAGTCCAACCTGGGTGTTAAATTCATTGATCATGGTATCGATCTGTGGCACCTGTTGTTGGATCTCGATCCAGTAATCCGGGTCATACCACTGGGCAAGGATTTCCTCGTAGGTTTTGCCTTGCTGTTCAACCCATGTGTAATATTTAAGATTGTGGATGCGTTTTTTGCCCTGATAAGTCAATTCCTCCAGGTAATCTACATCCTGTCCTTTTAACCATCGGCTATCATCTTTCGAAGCTTGCAGTGTTGTGTAGGTGCCCATCTCGGTATGCATTTCTTCCAACCTGCTTTGGTACAACTCCATAGAATCCGTGAGAACAGTCAGAACGATATCATGCGACCCCATTTCGTAATATTTGGCGAATTTAATCGCTGAAAGCATGTTGGACGCGCCTGAGAAACCCAAAAGATCGAGCTGCTGGACGGTTGCCTCGGGCACTCCCTGGTCTATGAGGTATTGTCTGCCGACAGGTTCATTGAAGAGACGCGCCAGGTTGACAACTGCATTATCATCAATGGCAGTGATCATGTCTGTATTTTTCGAGTTGTGGATCCAGGGTACGTGTTTATCTCCGATGCCTTCGATCCGATGGGCACCAAAACCGTTGTTAAGTAAAGTGGGGCACTGCAAAGCCTCGCTGGCGATTATTTTCGAGTTAGGGAAGCGTTGCTTCATATAATCCCCGCTGGCGATCGTGCCGGCGGATCCGGTGGCAGAGACAAAGCCCCGATATTCATCTTTTGGACCGGATACTTCTTGAACCAATTCTTCCAGTGCATGGCCGGTGATGTCGTAATGCCACAGGTAATTCCCAAATTCTTCAAACTGGTTAAAGATCGCCAGGTCTGTGCCTGACCTGCGCAATTCCCAACATTTATCAAAGATCTCTTTCACGTTCGATTCACTGCCTGGTGTGGCGATCACTTCATCTGCAATAGACCTAAGCCAATCAAAACGCTCACGGCTCATACCTTCGGGAAGGATGGCAATGGAATTGCAGGCGAGCAAGGCAGAATCATATGCCCCACCACGGCAATAATTGCCAGTGGATGGCCAGACGGCTTTTTGAGTTGTGGGGTCAAACTGCCCAGAGATCAAAGGTGGAACCAGGCAACCAAAAGCAGCGCCTACCTTATGGCAACCGGTGGGGAACCACTTGCCCACGAGAGCAATGATGCGAGCATCGACACCAGTCAGGCTGGATGGAAACTCCAGGTAATTAACCCCTCCAAAAAGACCACCTTTGAGGCTGGCTTGATTGTGCCAGGTGATCCTGAATAAGTTCCGTGGGTGGATATCCCATAGACCGATATCTTCCAGTTCATCTTTGATCTTTTGGGGGATCAAGGATGGATCTTTCTGCTGGGCAAATGTAGGGATGATGATGTTTCTTTCCCTGACACGTTTAATGGTGCGTTCCAATCGGTTGGTGTCTATTGCAAGGTTAATGCGAGCCATTTCTTTCTCCAGTGATAATTAGTTATTTGTTACTTCTTTCTTGTTAAGATCAAGCCGGGTGGGGTCAAATCCTTCTGAGGGTCCTTCAGCCACTACATATATGGGGCGTCCTTTTACTTCATCATAGATCCGACCAATATATTCTCCAATAATTCCCAGGCTGACCAACTGAATACCGCCCAGGAAGAGGACAATGATCAATGTGGTTGCCTGACCGGCAAACTGGGCATTACCCAGCAGCCTTAAAATGATGACCAGTGGAATGGCAATAATGCTCAGCCCGGCTGCAATGAAACCAAGGTATGTGGCTATTTGCAGGGGAACATATGAAAAACTGGTGGTGGCATTAAGTGCCAGTTTGAGCATTTTCTTGAAAGGATACTTGGTAATACCTGCAAACCGGGCTGCACGTCTATATTCCACCCCGATCTGTTTAAAACCGACCCATGATGCCATACCTCTCAGGAAGCGGTGGCGTTCCCGCATGCGGCACATGATTTCGACCACTTTTCGATCCAGTAAGCGGAAATCACCGGTATCCAGTGGGATCTTCACATCGGTGATGCGATAAATGATCCTATAGAAGAGAGAAGCGGTTACTTTCTTGAACCAGGTTTCTCCTTCGCGTTCCTTACGGACAGCATAAACCACTTCGTATCCCTCGCGCCATTTTGCGATCAACTCAAGGATCACTTCAGGCGGATCCTGGAGATCGGCATCGATAATTATGACAGCTTTACCGCGGCTGTAGTCCAGCCCGGCAGTCACTGCAATCTGGTGTCCGAAGTTGCGGGCAAAGATCACCGGGCGGACATGGTCATCTGATTGTGCTATCTTGCGTATAACATCAGTCGATCCATCCTTGCTTCCATCATCCACCAGGATCAATTCCCAGCTCTCACCGCTGGTTTTCATTACGTCACGCATCCGTTGATATAGCTCGGGAATATTCTCTAATTCATTATATATTGGGGCAATGATCGAAAAAGTGGGATCTGTCATCTAATAACCTTTCTTAAGGAATTGATCGTGGGTTCAATGATAGGCGGGAAAGGCAGGCTTTCAAGACTGGCATTAATATCTTTTAAGCCACTACCTGTGTTGATCACGATCACCTGTTCATCAGGCGGTATTAGTTTTTCATGGCAGGCCTTTTTCAGTCCGGCAAATGCAGTTGCGCCAGCTGGTTCAGCAAAAATACCGACCCTTCCAAGGTCTTTTATTGCCTGCAGGATAGCGTGATCATCTACTGTGATGTAAGTACCTCCAGTTTGCCTGACAGCTCGCAGGGCACGGAAACCATCTCTTGGGAGATCCACCGCGATGCTATCGGCAATAGTCCTGGCGTTGACTGGAATTATGTGATCACTGCCTGTAGAGAATGCGTTGGCAATTGCTGCAGATCCAATTGCCTGGACCCCAACCAACCTAGGTATCTTATCAATCCAGCCCAGAGAAAGCAGGTCACTAAAACCTTTGTGAATACCTGTGATAATATTGCCATCGCCAACCGGGATAAAAATGGCAAATGTTTCATTTTTATTTGACCTTGAGACCAGTAGCTGTTCCCAGATCTCAAACGCAGCTGTCTTTTTCCCTTCAACTGTGAATGGGTTAAAGCCTGTGTTGCGGTTATACCAGCCAAATTCACGCGATGCTTCGATGCTGAGATCAAAAGCCTGGTCGTAGTTTCCATCGACCAGGATCACCTGAGCACCATAGACCAGAAGCTGGGCGATTTTTGCTTTTGGAGCGGATCGCGGTGCAATGATGATGGCAGACAATCCCAGGCAGGTTGCCATGCAAGCAGTCGCTGCTCCGGCATTACCGGTGGAAGCTGCCACAACTGCTTTGCTGTGGATCTGAAGGGCATGCGCCATTACAACCGCGCTTGCCCGATCTTTGAAAGATGCTGAAGGGTTGCGGCTTTCATCCTTGATAAATAATTTCTTGATGCCAAGTTCCCTTGCAAGAAGTTCAGACTCATAAATTGGGGTCATCCCGACCTGGTGGAGGGGGGTGCGCTCAAAACCAGGGTCCTGGACAGGTAAAAGGTCAGCATAACGCCAAATGGATGTTTCATTTGACCGCAAAATGACCTCAGGATCCAGTTTATTCTGTAAACCTTCATAGTCAAGAATCACATCCAGGTTGCCAGCATCCTGTGGGCAGGTGTATTTAACCTGACCGGGTTGATACTGTTTTCCACAAGATGAGCAAACAAATTGATCAATTACCATAATGTAGACGCACTTTTTGAAATATCTTGATCATCGAAGGCTTTATTAATGATACTCTATCCTATCAAACAATTGGATGCATGGACATATCTGCCATTAAGCCATAATGGTCCGAGGCATAGATTTCCGGGTTTTTAGCATCCGGTTCTGTAAACACCAGCTGGCAATCCAAAACCTTGACTTTTTCGGATACCAGCAGGTAATCGATCGTTCTCAGTTGGTCAATTTGGTCGGTCGAAGGGATTTCATATTTGTCATTGCCCAGGCAATTGATCTTCATGCCAAGTGGAGTGGGGAATGTAAAGGGAGTCTCTTTGCCATGAGCTTTTTCAAAAGCTGAGCCAAATTTTTGTTTCAGAATGCAGACAGATTCTGACCCTGGCAGGCTGTTGAGATCACCGCAGATGATCTTGGGGGTCTTTTGGGGGTAAAGATCCAGGTGAGCGCTTATGATTTGCGCCTGTTCCATCCGTCCAGGCGCAGGATCATCCTGCCACAGTAAATGAGTGTTTGCCAATAAGAAAACGGTGTAGTTTTTCATCAAAGTAAAGACTTGCGCTTTTCGGTTTTGGTAAAGCAGGTCCAGCACATTCAGGTTAAGTACATCCAGGTGGGTCAGGATTGCCAGGGCTTCGTTTTCGCCCATCATCCCGGCATTGGGTGTCGTGTAAACCTTGTATCCTTCCAGACGGTCGGCAACCCATTGTGCGCTGTTACCCGGTAGAACGACTTCCTGGAAAGCAATGACATCCGGGTTTAGCCTTCTAAGTTCGTCCACGATCAACTGACCGCGTTGATCCCACTTGGTGAGGTCAACCAGGATATTAAGGGTAACCACCCTGATCAATTCAGGTTTCATAAACCTCTTCTATGGCACAATCCAGGTGCCGGTCTTACCTTGTAGCGCGGTGATGATGTGTTCCGGGTCGGTGATCAAGGCTTGCTTTCCGCCATTTTCGAAGTACTTGAGAATGGCCTGGATCTTGGGTAGCATGCTGCCTTTGGCAAAGTGACCTTCACTTACAAACTGCCTGGCCTGATCTGTGGTGATCTTATCCAGCCATTGCTGCCCCGGTTTGTTGAAGTTTATGGCAACTTTTTCAACAGCCGTACTGATCAGGAAAAGATCTGCTTGGATCATACTGGCTAAAATAGAGGAACCGAAATCCTTGTCAATTACCGCTTCAACGCCTACAAGTTCACCTGAGGGCGTTTCAAGAACAGGGATACCGCCCCCGCCGACCCCGATGACCACAAAGCCGGCTTTGATCAAGCTCTGGATTGCATCTGCTTCCACAATTCTCTGGGGAATGGGTGAGGGCACAACCCTGCGCCAACCTCTTCCAGCATCTTCGACCATGGTCCAGCCTTCAGTCTCCATCTTGACCCTGGCTTGTTCTTCGCTCATGAAGGAGCCGATAGGCTTGGTTGGATGCTCAAAAGCCGGGTCATTACGATCCACGATCGTTTGGGTTACCACAGTCACAGCCTGTTTATTCATTTTGCGGGATAGAAAATGGTTGTGCAGGGCTTGTTGGAACATGTAACCAATCGCACCCTGGGTATCTGCTCCACAGTAATCGAGAGGTACCTCATGCAGCTCGTGGCTGGAAAGCTCCGAACGGCGCAGTATAAATCCCACCTGGGGACCATTCCCGTGGGTGACCACCACATCCCAGCCCATGGCGATCATGCTGGCTATGTGTCCCATGGTCTCAACGGAACAGGCGTATTGGTCGGGGACGGTCTGGTGATCTTTATCCTTGATCAAGGCATTCCCACCAACTGCAACAACGGCTAAACCTTTTTTACTCATTAATTGTTTCTCCAAAATTTTATAGTTATTTTTCTATCCATTGATCAATGATCGGGCAAGCTGGTTATGTTTCCTGGCATGGGTTTTGATATCCAGCGTATTGAGATGACCTTTTTCGACGATCAAATTGCCGCCCACAATGTTGTAATCGACCTGCAGGGGAGAGCAGAACAACACGGCGCTAACCGGGTCATGCAAAGCACCCGTGTACTCCAGGCGATTGAGGTCAATAGCGATCATATCGGCGCACTTGCCCACCTCGAGCGATCCAATGTCGTTTCGACCAAGCACCGCAGCCCCGCCACGGGTAGCAAGGGATAATGCCTGGCGTGCAGTCATCAATTGAGGAGCGTCGGTTCCCGACAGGGATGCACCTTGCAGACCGCTGTTCAGCCTCGCCAGGAGCATAGCCTGGCGTGCCTCTGCCAGCATGTGGGAACTATCATTGCTTGCAGAGCCATCCACACCAAGGCCTACCTTGACACCGACTTTCATCATATCCACTATCGGGGCAATTCCGGATGCCAGGCGCATGTTTGAACTGGGACAGTGAGCAACACCGCAACCAGTATGTGCATAGAGATCGATTTCATCACGGTTAACATGCACGCTATGGGCAAACCATACATCACTTCCGATCCAGTTGACCTGCTGCATGTAAGCCACCGGCTTGTGACCAAACATCTGCAGGCAGAATGCCTCCTCGTCCTGGGTTTCGGCCAGGTGGGTGTGCAGGTGCACGTTATATTCGCGGGCAAGGATGGCTGATTGGCGCATCAGTTCACCGGTCACGCTAAAAGGTGAGCAGGGTGCCAGGACGATCTGTACTTTTGAACCCGGTTTGGGGTCATGGTAGCGTTCGATCAGTCTCTGGCTATCCTTTAATATGCTTTCCTCATCATCCACAACACTATCCGGCGGCAGTCCACCTTGAGACTCACCAAGGCTCATGGAGCCACGCGAAGCATGCAGCCTGAGGCCGATAGTCGATGCGGCGTTGATCTCATCATCCAGGTGGGAGCCGTTAGGAAAAAGATAGAGATGATCTGACGCGGTCGTGCAGCCACTCAGTGCCAGTTCAGCAAGGGCGGTTTGGGTGGAGGTGAAAATATGATCGGCATTCATGCGCGCCCAGACGGGATAGAGAGTTTTCAACCAGTTAAACAGGTTGGCATCCTGTGCGGCAGGCACTGCACGGGTCAGGGTCTGGTAAAAATGATGGTGGGTATTGATCAAACCCGGCAGAACAATGTGATCCGCCAGGTCCAGGACCTGGTCTGCCTGCTGGGGCAGCTCATGACTCAAACCGATCTTTTTTATAAATCCGTCCTGGCAAAAGATCGCCGAACCTTTCAACTCACGTTCTAAGCCATCCATGGTGACAATAATGGATGCATTTTTGATCAATAGAGTGGTCATATTAATACCTTTCCCGGGAGAGTAGCTCAGACATGGTCAGGTTTTCACGCCTACAGGGTTTGCTTATCTGCCAATTCAGCGGCGTGCAGGGTGGAGCGCATCAGCATGGCGATGGTCATGGGGCCAACGCCACCCGGGACCGGTGTGATCGCACCGGCAACCTGGGAAACCTCATCATAATCCACATCACCGACCAGGTGATATCCCCGTTTGTTTGAAGGATCGTCGACACGGTTAATCCCCACATCGATAACCACAGCGCCTGGTTTGACCCAATCCCCTTTGACCATATTGGGTTGACCGATGGCGGCTACCAGGATATCTGCCTTTTGGATCTCCTGGGCAAGGTTGGCTGTACGTGAATGACAAATGGTAACCGTGGCATTGGCTTTCAGCAAGAGCAAAGAAACCGGCATCCCGACGATATTTGAGCGTCCCAGGACGACTGCTTTAGCTCCAGCGAACTTAACGCCGGATTTTTCCAGCAGGACCATCACACCGGCTGGTGTGCAGGGAACGAATAAGGGTTCGCGTCCTTTTTGTGCCAGGTGACCGATGTTTATTGGGTGAAATCCGTCTACATCTTTTGAAAGACTGATGGCGCTCAGTACTTTCTCTTCATCCAGACCTTTGGGAAGAGGTAGCTGGACGAGGATGCCATGAATGGATGGGTCCTGGTTAAGCTGGCTGACAAGTTTTTCAACCTCGACCTGGCTGCTGTCGGCTGGCAGAGTGTGGGCATATGAATTGATACCCAGTTCCTGGCAGGCTTTGTGCTTCGAACGCACATAAGCCTGGGATGCAGGATCATCACCGACCAGAACGGTTGCCAACCCGGGCACGCTCAATCCTTTGCTTATTCTATCAGCAACCGATGCTTTCACTTGTGCACGGATCCCGTCCGCAACCAGCTTGCCATCAATGACCACAGCCGTCATAACCCGCTCCTATCGTAAAGTTTATATATTACTTAAGGATTATACCCGAATCAAAAGGTATAATTCGAGCATGGCTTACACCCACTCTCCCCTCATAATTGGCATAGCCGGTGGTTCGGGTTCCGGCAAAACGACCCTTGCACAGTTAATCCTTGACCATATCGGTGCCGACAAGATCGCCTTCCTACCCCATGATGCCTATTATCGTGACCAGGATCACCTGCCTTACGAGGAAAGACTCAAAGTCAACTATGACCACCCGGATTCATTGGAAACCGAATTGCTGGTCAGGCACATTCAGGAGTTAAAAGCAGGTCGGGCGATTGATCTGCCAGTTTATGACTTTAACATCTATTCCAGGAAGCATGAGACGCGACGCATTGAACCACGATCGATCATCCTGGTCGAGGGCATTTTGATATTTTATGAAAAGATCCTGCGTAAGTTGTTTGATGTGAAGATATTTGTGGATGCAGACCCGGATATCCGCTTAATCCGACGATTAACAAGGGACATCACGGAGCGTGGACGGTCAGTTGATTCGGTGATCAGCCAGTACCAGGCTACGGTTCGGCCAATGTACCTGGAGTTCGTTGAGGCTTCAAAACGTTACGCTGACATAATCATACCCGAGGGTGGGCGCAACCCGGTTGCTCTTGAGATGGTCATTGCCAGGCTTGAAAGCCTGTTAGGGGCGGAAAATGACAACCGAACAAACCACTAAAACAAGCAAACCCTGGTTGAATGTGATCAGGGTGATCGTGTTGGTGCTGGTCATGGCGCTCTCGGTGGTGCTGATCATCTACCGCGACAAGGTCCAGGCACTGCAAGGATATGGCTACCCCGGGATCTTCCTTTTTTCGATCCTGGCCAACGCCACCATTTTCATCCCAATACCGGGTGTGTTATTCACCTCGGCAATGGGCGCTGTGTTCAACCCATTCTGGGTGGCTGTGGCAGCCGGGGCTGGCGCAGCGATCGGTGAACTTTCGGGGTACATGGCAGGTTTCAGCGGACAGGCTGTGGTTGAAAAAAGCCCAAAATATGAAAAAGTGATGAACTGGATGAGAAAAAATGGGGACCCCACGATACTGGTACTGGCGATCATCCCCAACCCGCTTTTTGATATGGCAGGCATGATCGCCGGGGTTTTGAAGATGCCGGTGTGGAAATTCCTGATCTTTTGTACCGTCGGCAAGATCATCAAAATGCTGGCGTTTGCCTACCTGGGTTCCAGCCTGCTGAACGTGTTACAATAGGGCGTTATTTTATTACAAAGGCTTCAATTGACCCGTGCGCGGGTCATTATTTTGAAAGAATGGATGTCAAATGACCGAGATCATTGAGTTTTTGAGGATGTGGTCTGAAAAGATCATGATGGCGCTGGGATACCCGGGTATTTTCCTGGTCATGCTCCTGGAATGCGTTTTTCCGCCAATTCCATCCGAGGTGATCATGCCCCTGGCAGGCTTTTTGGTCTCACAGGGTGAGTTCAACTTCTGGGGGGTAATGCTTTCAGGAACTTTGGGCTCGTTGGTGGGAGCTCTGTTGCTGTATTGGTTGGGTGCCTGGGCGGACGAAGTGATTTTGCGTTCGTGGGTAAGAAAACACGGCAAATGGATCCAGGTGAGTGAAACAGATATTGATCGGGCTGAGAAGTGGTTTGCCAAGCATGGTCAAAGTGTGATCTTTTTTGGACGGATGATCCCGATCATCCGCAGCCTCATCTCCATCCCGGCAGGCATGGAAAGAATGCCAATGTGGAAGTTCCTGCTATACACATCCCTGGGATCGATCATCTGGAATTTCCTGTTGACCTATGGAGGTATTCTTTTAGGTGAGAACTGGGAAAAGATCATTGGCTGGCTGGATATCTACCAGAATGTAGTCCTGGTGATCCTGGCGATAATGTTCCTTCTTTTCATTATCTGGTTGATCGCACGGCGTCGAAAAGCGCGCCTCGCTGAACAGGCAGCCCAGACTTCGAGTGAGGTCGACTAACAAATATAAGGGAAACCGCT
Source organism: uncultured Anaerolineaceae bacterium (assembly GCA_964435475.1). Taxonomy (GTDB): domain Bacteria; phylum Chloroflexota; class Anaerolineae; order Anaerolineales; family Anaerolineaceae; genus CAYSZB01. Next base: position 33,474 of record CAYSZB010000003.1, read on the forward strand.
GAGAGATCAGCGGTTTTTTTTCTAGCGGATGCGGAAGACGTCCCCGGGGTAGATGAAGTAAGGGTAGGTGAGGTTGTTCATGGCGGTGAACTGCTGCCAGGTGAGGTTATGTCTGGTGGCAAGGCCGACAAGTGTATCTCCTGCCTGGACAGTGATGAAGATGACGGGCGTGGCTGTCGGGGTAGGTGTGGCGGTGGGTGTGGGTGTTGCCGTGGAAGTGGGTGTCAGGGTGGGGGTGGGAGTTAGGGTTGGCGTGGGTGTTTGAGTGGGTGTAGACGTTATGGTGGGAGTAGGTGTTTGGGTTGGCGGGTCGGTTGGGGTGGGATCTGGGAAGTCCGCCAGGACAGCCTGGTTCTCAAGAACCGCCCATGATGACAGAAAATTATTCAGGTAATAGGTCTTTTCGGTGCCGGTGTAGGGGTCAATGGCGTAGATGATATCGCCATCGTAGCCCTTGAGGATCATGGCATGCTCATAATGGGCGACGATAACCTGCCGACCTGCTTCAGTTGTATAGGTAATTTGGGTGCCATTCCACATTTCACTGATCACCCAGACGATGACCGGGTGGCCTGAGGCGATCTCCCACTGCAGGGTGGTCCAGTCGAGGTATTTTTGGGAATAGGCAGGCATGCCAAAGTCAGTCAACACCTGTGCCACAGGTTGTGAATGGACGCCGTAATCATAGGGTGGAATGCTGCCCCAGTAGCCGTTGATGTAGCCGACAAAACCGAGTTCAGGATCGTCGGAGGTCGGCATGGCATCGATGAACTGGTCTTCGGTGATGTAAACGCCAAAATAGGCAGCAAAATCAACGGCTGCGCGGGCTTCGCAGGAGAGGGTGTATGCCTGGCGGTAACCATAAAGCCCTGAGATATATGCTTCTTCGGGCGGGGTGAATTGGGCTGAGACCGGTTTGGTAACCAGCGTTGCCAAAAACAGGAAGAGGCAGAGAAGGAGGGATATTTTTCGTCCTGGCGCAGTCATTTTCATCATTATAGCTGAAGTAGATGCAATTATGGTGCCAGAGGTATTTGGATATCTTGCCAAATACGAGCAAACCATCCGTGCTACCTTGCTGGGAAGTGCGTTATGGGTTCTGGTATGAGGATGGTAAAGAAAAAAGTTAGTTTCCTAGTTTCCTAGTTTCCCTGCACATGTGCCCCATGGGGGAAACTGGAAGAAACACAAAGGTTGTTCCATCAACCTAAAAACCAGATTGCCACACCCCCTTGCTGAAGGATTTGTATTCTTCAACATTCTAGATCGGGGGTTCGCAGTAACTGACGGAGAAAAAGAAAAGATCGCATCCCTTTACAGCGCGCTACGCGAAGATCGCATTGATCGCATAGATCGCAAGTTCGCTGCACATATACCCCTGTTGCGAAGTTGAAGCTCGGGGCATAGCTACACATGTACCCATGTGTTTGTCAGGCTGGAAGCCTGACCTACAACGGCGAGTTCTGCCAGGAGACTTGGCAAGAACCAGGCACCCGGATCAAATGTTAACCACCCTCACACCCTTTGGGCTCAGGGTGCTGCGCTAGTTTCGCAGTTTCGCAGTTTCGCTGCACATGTGCCCCTGCTGCGAAACTGGAAAGATCGCATAGATCGCAAGTCACTGACTTCTCATGAAGTCCGCCCTTTCAGGGTGCTACGCAATGTACCCCGAAGCGCTCTGTCCCTCGAAAAGAACGAGGGAAAATTAAAGGCGCTCGGGGCATCGCTGCACAGGTACCCCTGCTGCGAAGTTAATGCTTGGGGATCTACATCGGCTGGCAAGATCAGGACATCTGAGGATGTCTTTGGGGTCGGTTATAATTCGGGAACATGGAAAAATTGATCAAGGATGCCAGGGATATCGTCGGTTTAACTTTGACCAACAGCCAGGTCAGTGCCTTGCAGGTTTTGGAACAAGAGTTGATCGATTGGAATTCGCGTTTCAACTTGACCGCCATCCGGGATGTGGAGGGAATCCGCACCAAGCACTTCCTTGATTCATTGACAATCCATCTGGCGCTGAACAGCCAGGCAATGCCAACCAGCATCATTGACGTAGGGACGGGGGCAGGTTTCCCGGGATTGCCATTAAAGATCCTTTTGCCGCGTATCAAGCTCACCCTGGTGGAGTCGGTGCACAAAAAAGCCCATTTCTGCGAGCACATGGTCGAGAGACTGGGTCTGAAAGACGTGCTGGTTTTGGCAGAGCGGGCGGAGGATGTTGGCCGGATGGTCAACCAGCGCCAGGCCTATGACCTGGCAGTGGCACGGGCGGTGGCGCCGATGGCAGTGCTGGTGGAATACCTGCTGCCGCTGGTAAAAATGGGCGGGGTGGTGGTAATGCAGAAGGGGGAAAGTGCGCATGCCGAAGCGCAGGCGGCTGCCAGGGCGATCGAGATTTTGGGGGGAAGATTAAAGCAGATCATCCCGGTCTTGCTACCAGGGGTGGTGGAGGAGCGCTTCCTGGTGGTTTTGGACAAGGTGGCGATGACCACGCAGGAATACCCGCGTAAAGCAGGCACGCCTTCCAAGCATCCCCTGGGATAGATAACACCAATCTTATCTGAAGATCAGGGGCAAAAATAGGTCATTCACAAGTTCATATTCATCAGCGCCAATGTCATAGGGGGTTGGACCAGAGCCGATCGGCCTTATGCCTATCGTATCGATATCATCACCAGGTCCTTCTCCTAAAGACAGGCGATCGATAGCAGCAGAGCCTCTTAAGACATGCAGATCGCCATCAGACATGTTGACAAATTTCGGGTCACCATCAAACGGATTGGTACCGACTGAGCCATCACTGGAATTGCCAAAGAAGAGGTTTGATTCGATCGTGGCGGTTACACCAGTGCCGAAATTATAGATCCCACCCTGACTGTGTGCAATGATGTTCTTTTTAATATATGGGTTGACATAGTCATTGATGTTGATCGCATCCACACCGCCAGCTATTGAATTCTGGTAAATGTACACAAGTAATTGGTCAGGACTGATTCCTACCAGATAAATATTCTTTTGGTTCACTCGCGAATCCCGAAGCGGACTGTTGTAGGTAATGAAGTTGTTGCGGACTATATGGGAGTCCCTGCCCTCGAGGTGGATCAAGGAATCAGCAATGTTACCAGTAAAAACATTGCGTTCGATGGTATTAAATGAACCACGGGATGGAGTCATAAAGCTGTGCAGGATGGTCCGACCGTAATTGCCTGAGATAAAGTTTTCTGCAAAGTAGAACGTGCTGCTGGACATCTCCAGGAAATAAACTGCCGCACCATCGATAGCGTTTTTCAGGTTGTTATTCTCAATAAAGGAATTACGATAGATTTCAAGATGCCCTGTTTGATAGACAAGGATCGCACCTCCCCGACTGTAGTCAGATCCCGGTAAAGTATTCGCAGAAAAAACACACCCTGAGATGCCCCCTGTTGTTGGGACTGCTGCACCTTCGACATAAATAGCACCGCCCATGCCAATCCCTGTTTGCCCGGAGGTGTTTTCGGTAAAGAGGGAGTCGTATATGAATAACTCATGCAGTTTATAAGCGTACAATGCACCGCCCATGGCAGTGCCCGCCCCGGTGGTATCCGAAGAAGCAACATTATGTTCAAAGGTGATATCTCCAAGGGTCAAGGACAGGATATCATATGCGAAAATACCACCACCGCATCCCAGGGCAGGGGCACCACCTTTTAAGGGACAATAGCTGGTATTAATCCCATGGGCATCGCCGTTGCGGATCGTCAAACCGTTAAGATTGACATCCGTGTTTTCACCCTCGATGGTGATCACCCGGTGCATATTTTGTCCATCCAGGATACTCGGGGTAGTGGTGGGGGAACAATTGACATCACTTGCGCTGGTCCAGGTGCACCCGCCAAAAAGCGTAAATTGACCCTGGATATAAAGGACATGATGATCGCCAGAATCTTCAGCGTAGTAATTGCCTGAGTGTACATAAACGAAGTCGCCTGGTTGAGCTTTCTTGACCGCATATTGCAGGCTGCAGGGGGCATCGATGGTACAGTCTTCCCCTGAACCTTCTGGTGATGCATAGTACTGGACCCCGCGAGTCGCCTTTGCACTGGATAGCGAAAGTAATAAGAGCAAGACCAAGATGCTCAACAGTACAAGAAGTTTCTTCATGTTCACCTCCACAATTTCAATTACTGGCAATATGTAAAAACGTTCCAGGCAGGTATTTGGTTTGAACCACCTGCCTAGCGGAATAATAAGGGCAGGAATGTCAGACTAACAAATTCATCCGCGCCAAGATCTGAAGCACCAAATGTACGAGGTTGATAATCGATATCATTAATGACATTGAGAGTTTCCAATGCCATGTTAATCGCAGCAGAATTGGAACTTATGTGGAAGTCGCCATGCGCTGGATCTACCAGGCGCGGATTATGCGTATCGATCAAAGCATTGGTGCCTGTCCACCCGCCACCAAATGCCCAAAACAGGTTGCGGTCGATCTCTTCACCCACAGGCTCCGAGATATAGATCGCATCTTCATTAATAAATGCAAAGATATTATTCTTTACAGTCATTGTTGAGACTTCACTTGCAGAAATCCCACGATCGAGTTTGGCAAAGGTGTTAAATTTAATATTAACTGAGGAATTCAGGTTTGATAAAGATACAGCAGTATTCATTCCGCCCCTATCCGGATCGTCCTGCCGTAAGGTTTCAGCATGCCCGAAAAAATTATTTTGGATATTTGTCGGGTTATACCCTGTAATCTGAACCATATCCAGGGATGTGTTGTTCCAGAATTTATTATTTTCGATCTTATCCCAAGCCGTCGCGGTATCACGCGTTGAAGTGATCACACTGCTGCCCTGGTTACCCTCAAAATAGTTACCTGCCAACCCGAATTGCCCATTCATGCGGAAATATAATGCACTACCTTTTATTAACTTGGCCTCTTGAGAATTTCCAAGGGTGAATGCGTTCTGATAAACAAATAAATAGTAAGAGGAATTGAAGAATGCATGGCATCCCAGGCTGTCAGCATCTGTCATGGTACAGTCGTTCTGATGGAAATCGTTGAATTCTATTTGACCATATTCAGAAATATCTTGAACGAAAAGTCCTCCACCAAATCCCAAGCCGTTAACCGATGCAGTATTGTGAGCAATTTCATTGTAATCGAAGGTTAACGTATCGATATCTTCCAAATACACCCCACCGCCATATCCGGCAGTAAAAGGCGATAACGTGGCATCATTGCTTTTAATGTGGTTATTGCGCATTGTCAAGCTATCCAGGTTACTGGCATATAAACCTGCTCCACATCCTGATGTGGTGATCCCAACAGGGTTAAGATCGGTGGGGCAATCTGCAGTGTCGATCCCTTGGGCTTTCCCGTAAGAGATTGTCAGGTTGTAAAGTTGAACATTTTCAATGCCAGTTCCTTGTATGGTAATTCCCCGACGGGCATTATCACCATCAATCAAAGTGGAAGGAATAGTATCTGGAATGCAATTCCAAAATGGACCACTGCATCCACCATAAATTTGCAGGCTTTTATCGATGAACAGAACTTGATCGCCTGATGCAGCTGTATAATTTCCCACTTGAATATATATTGTGTCACCACTTGCAGCTGATTTGGCAGCATGCTGCAAAGAACATGGATCTTCGGGGGTACAGGCATCAGTATTTGTACCTGCCATGGAAACGTACCAACTCGCTTCTGCCTGGACTTTATTTCTGGGAACGCCAAGCAGGGTGAGCAGGAAAATAAAGGTGAAGAAAAAGTTAATTAGCCGTTTCATTGTTTACCTCCAGTAAATGTGCTGAGATGCTTTGAATGACCTGTATTGGTGCACTTTGCGGGTTCAAGTTATTCGTATTTTGAGTATATGAAGATAATATTCCTTTCTCACAGAAATATCAATAGGCGAATGGGGAATATTCTTAAAATCGCATACACCCTTGATCAATGATATGGCTGTCATTTATTGTGAAAGTCAAACTACATTTTATGCCTTATCTGAAAATCATGGGCAGGAAATAACTGTAATAACACTCATCCGCTCCAATATCCGGACCTGACCCAAATGGGCGCAACTGGAGGTCAATATCCCTGTCATAACGAAGGTCAAAAGCGGAATCAATTGCCCTGGAATTCGGTTGAAGATGGAAATCGCCATTATCCACATCCACGAAGTTAGGAAAATGATGGAGCAAGTTAGTCGTTGGAATGTCGCCGCCTGTGCCATTCATCGATTCAATGTTTGTAGTACCGGTGATACTAGGCGTTCCACCGCCGATGGTCGCATGAGAAAGCACAGCAGTATCTGTATAGGCAATAATGTTATTGGTAATATACGCGTCAACAAAATCCCTGACATAGATTCCACGATCGAGCATGGCGATGGTATTGTGATACAACTCTGCATACATCCTATGTCCATAGATATATCCATCAAGGAAAACACCAGTAAATGTTTTTTCATCTGTGTAGTCCGGACTATACCCGATAAAATTGTTACTTAGCCTTAAAAAGTCATGACCACTGACAGAAATAGCATTAGCAGCATAATTGTTCCAGAATTTATTCTGGCTGATATGGTCATATGTTGAATTTTCTGACATATAGGCAAATAGAACTGAGTTGCCCCTGTTCATTGTAAAAGTGTTTCGATATGCAAGGAACATACCGGTGAGATCAGAATAGATAGCCCCTCCTTCTTTACCAGTTTTGGTGTTGATCGGGATGTTGGAGTTGTTCATGTTAAATTTACTGTCAAGGATCTCGGCATAATTGGACTGGTTAATATGGATTGCACATCCTTCCCCGACATCATCTGTAAAACTGCAATGATTGGAATCAAAAATGTTGTATTTGAACTCATTCCAATCGCTTTGGGTCAATATTGCCCCACCATACCCGCTGCCATCACCCACAGCTGTGTTGCCATAAAAAGTTGAGTTCGTCACTGTGAGGGGACCGCTGTTTTGAAAATGGATGGCACCGCCAGTCCCCTGGAGATCTGAAATGGCTGTGGTATTAAAATATGCATAATTGCCCTGGAACCAGCAATTGTCAATGCTCAATGTCAGGGTCCCGTTGGATAATGCATGGATCCCTCCACCACATCCAACCGGATCACCATTGCCATAATCATTGCAGTTTGACGTATTCGGATCTTCTGTTCCCAGACCATTGATGATCTTGAGGTTCCTGAATACAAAGGTCTCATTCCCAGAGGTCGATATTTTAATGACTCGCCCATCACTTTGCCCATCCAGGATGGAATAACCATTGGCGACTGAACAAATGGCGGTGCCACTGGAAAAATTACAGCTACCGATGAGTTCAACGCTATCCCAAAGGATCACTACCTCACTGAAATTTTGATATGATGCAGAATAAGTTCCAGTTTTGATATAAATGATGGCATCATTAATGGTATCTTGATTGGACGAGTAGACTGCACGCTCGAGAGAACATGGCTCCGAAATCGTACAAGCATCATCCCAAGTACCATCTGCTGCAGCATACAATACCAGGGTAACCGCTTGCACAGATTGCTGTGGGCTGGCTGATAGACCTGCCAGGCAGATCAGAATGAACATGCATGAGAATATTTTCTTCATAGCTCCTCCAATGATTGTCTTCCTATTTGAAGAGAATTGGTATAAAGGTTTGCAGGATCAGTTCGTCTGCTCCCAAGTCGTAGGGAGTGGCACTCACACCGAAGGGGCGGGCTTGCATGTCAATGTCCTCTGAAGGGACACCCAACCCGGAGGATGCCTTATCTGTTGCTGCTGAAGGGTAGGCAAGGTGAAAGTCACCCGTGGTGATATCCGCCAGGTTGGGATCGGCATAAACGGGCATGGACCCGGTGTCACCATTGGCGAAGTTGTCCCAATACAGGTTTCTTACGACGGAAGTCGCGGCTCCACCGAATAAAGCTATGTTACTGATATGGGCGAATATATTGTTGTAAGCCTCGACCAGGACCATATCATCGCTGGAAAACCCGATATCCAGGGCTGCAAAAGTGTTATTGAAGATCCAGGCAGAGGTGTTGTCAGTTGGACCACCACTGGTGATCAGGCGAATGCCTGTCTGACCACCTCCACGATCCTGAAAGTCCCTGATTGGGATATTATGGCCAAAGAAGTTGTTGCGGATCATGACCCAATAGATACCTTCATAGTTCAGAAGGTAAAAAACATCATTATCCCAGAACTTGTTGCGTTCGAATACATCATCCGGGGTAGCGAAGTCATTCCATACCTCAACGGCTGAATAGCCGTAATTCCCAGTAAAAGTATTGGTCAGGAGCTTCAGCCCACCACTGTTATTGACATAGATGGCACTGCCATGCAATGGCTGGGGCGTCGTTGGATTGTTGCTGTCTTCGAACTGGTTATAAGCGACAGCAGCCGTTGGGGTGTTGAGGATGAAAAGCCCACATCCCTTATCAGTTGTGGTGGTACCTGATTGTCCGCAATCATTTTCCAAAAAATGGTTGCCTTTGATCTCGATTTTGCCAACCCCGCCAGGGTTTCCGGCCAGGGCGATGGCACCACCATAGCCCCTACCAGCGACATATGCCTGGTTGGAATTGAACTCGTTGTTCCTGATGTGAATGTCGCTTACATCCTGCAGGTAAATTGCACCGCCGTACCCAACGCCAGGTGCGCCGGCAAGAGGTTGCTGAGCACCAGAGTTATCATAAAAGAAGCAATTTTCGATGGTCAAAGATGCCAACTGGTTGGCATAAATGCCACCACCGCAGCCCACAGTTACACCAGTACCATCGCTGTAACACGGTAAATCATTGATGATCCCATCACCAATGCCCCGTACTATGTGCAGATTTCTTAGGGTCACAGAAGGGCGAAATGCCTTGCTGCCCTGGATGGTTATAACACGGGTAAAAGGCCAGACCGGATCATGGTGAGGGTCGCCATCAAAGATGGAACTGGTATACTGGTAACCCAATTCACACGTTGAATAATCTTCGTTGCAGCCCCCGATGATGGTCAGGCTTTTATCAATGTAAAGTACCTCATCATCGGTGCTGTCATGAACAACATAAGGTCCATATCTTAGGTAGATGGTATCGCCATTGCCTGCCAGGTCAACGGCATCCCAGAGAGAGCATTCGTTGCCAATGGTACAGTTATCTGCTCCAACCGGTCCAGCAGCAGCATACCAGGTGTCCGGGACAGCTTTTACTGGCAGGGGTTGAGAAGCAAGAATTATCAGGATAAGAAAGGCTGCGATATTGAATAAGTAGCGTGATGACTTGATCATTTATCCTCCAGAAACAAGTAGACTGAATCTCGTTAAGTAATCATTTAAACAGGATCGGCAGGTAGGTTTGTTTTATGAACTCGTCTGCACCCAGGTCATAAGGAGTAGCACCGACTCCAAAAGGACGTGCCTGGTTATCAATATCATTGATCTCAGCAAATGAAAGTGTGTAAGTTCCCTGATTAATAGCTGCTGAATTGATTGCTATATGAAAATCGCCGTTCATTGGATCTGCCAGGAGTGGGTCTCCCCAAGCGGGATCGGTTCCTCCCATACTATCACCTGGGAAGGCATTATGAAACAGATTACGGATGATCTGTCCACTTGATACTCCGGTTATTGCACTTCCGTATATTTCTGCAAAAATATTGTTCTGGATCGTGCCACCAGCTAAGGTATCGGTGATGACCCCGTAGTCCAATATCGCAAATGTATTAAAATATATCGCTGCTGAACCTGACCCATTATCATTTTCGTACATGTAAATCCCCGTTTGCCCACCACTGCGGGTCTTGTCCCGGGTGGGGCTAGTTGGTTTTTGCCCGATCCAATTGTTCATGATGCGGGCACCAAAGTAACCGGTGTATTCGATGACATTTAATACCTGGTTGTCCAGAAATTTATTTCGCAACACTCTATCCAATGGGGTTGGGTCGTATGAATCAACCATTAAGACGGATTTGCCGTTTTCGTTGGAAAATGTATTTTCAATAATGTCAGTGCCTGAGGTATAGCCCACAAAGATCGATCCGCCTTCGTAGTTATAGGCTGGTCCCAGATTATTATTATTACTGAATAAATTCCCAACAATATCGAAATAATGACTACCTATGTATATCGCACAACCCTGACTGCCAGGTCCGTTTAGAGGGCTGCAGTTATTTGAGTCAAACAGGTTGTTGCTGATAACAAGATCGTAACTTGGTGAGGAGGAGCCGGTGAATATTGCACCACCATACCCTATCCCATCATTAACTGCTGTGTTATCAAGAAACTGATTGTCACTGATATTAATGTGGTTTCCTCCAAAAACAGCCATGGCTCCTCCATGGCCTTCATATATTGCGCCAACGCCAACCTTCCTGGCAGCAAAATTCTGGTAAAACTTACATTCCGTGACATCCAGGGACTCGAATAATGTTGCATTTAGTCCACCCCCAACCCCTTTCAACGTAGCTATTTCAGTAGCATTGCCATGTGCTATGTCAAAAAACCTTAACGAAACCGAGATATTATTACCAGCTGCTCCCGTGATGGTAATAACGCGCCGTTCCAGCTCACCATCCAATATGGATGAGGGGTTCTTAGCAGAGCAGGTCGCAGTCAGTCCTGAAAATGAGCAGCGTCCCACCAGGCTGAGATCCTTATTGATTAATAATACCTGAGCAGCCTTTGACGTGTAGGTTCCGGACTCAACATAAACCGTATCTCCTGACCCGGCAATATCCACAGCATGCTGCAAGGTACAGGGAGAAATAAGCGGGCAAGTTGGGTTGGTTGCCGAGCCGGTAGGAGAAGCATAATGATCGGTAAACGCTGAGACTGGTCGAACGGTATTTGAAATAGCCAGAATCATCATTCCCAAGGTCGCGATAATGATCAACTTTTTCATGAGATTCTCCTTTGGTAGAAGAAAACAAAATTGTTGAATATAGATTACAAATGGTTGATGAAAGAACTCCCCTTATCCTTTGAACGGTGAAAAATCACAGAACATAATTGGGTAAAGGTATTGATACATTTATATTAGCACTTAACATTTGGGATTTCAATAGCCAATATGTGAATTTCGGATTGATAAGTTTGTCTAATCAATATTATTATTTGAAGGTGAAGAGCTCATTTTTAGGAAGGGATAACCCTCATAATACAAAAATACTGGTTGTACAGGGATTCACAAGACACATTTCAAAATTTGTGACTGACTGATGGTTTATTAATGAAGTTATCTAAACACAACTGGCATAAAAGTCTGCAACATGAACTCATCAGCCCCGACATCATAATTGTCCGGTTCGACGCCGACGGGGCGTATCTGTCCATCAATGTCGACCCCGCCCTGCCATGAGAAGACCTTATCAATGGCAGCTGAACCTGGCTGGATGTGATAATCACCTGAATCTGGATCGGCCAAGAGTGGATCGCCGGTAAAAAATTCCGTACCAAATGTTCCATAAGGGGAATTATCATGAAATAGATTCTTTGTTATGGTAAAAGTTGTGGTTGGTGGAAAAATCAGATAAATAGCTGCTTCATCAAGAATTTGAGTAAATATATTTCTTTCAATATTGATGTCCGAGTTTTCATCTACCGCTACCCCAACGCTCAATTTTACAAAGGTGTTATAACCGACATACACATCCGGATTACCGTTAGTAGTATCGCCTAAAGTGTAGATACCTATGAAGTAGCCATGCCACTCAGCAGGATTGTTTGTCCCAACAAAGTTATTCATGAACATTACTTCCGCATCACCCAAAACTTCGAGATTAATGTATGTGTCTTCGCGGACGATCTTGTTCATTTGCATGCCTACTATCGTGTTGCCGTCGCCGATACCTTCGATAAGAATAGATGACAGACCATAATTGCTATGGAACTCGTTATTTTGTATGTAAGCATATTTGGTGTGTTTAAAATAAATAGAACTGCCATAAACATTACGTCGAAGGATATTCTCCTGCCAAAGGAAGTCATTATTTACCACCAATATATCTTCAGAATCAACTGCCAGGATTGCTGCCCCCATGGCATCCAACTTTTCTTTATTACCGGTCAGCTCATTGCCATAAAACAGGTTATCTTCGATCAGAACACCATCGATCGCGCCTGAATCTTCAATGTAGATCCCACCACCATAGCCCTTGCCCTGCCTGGCTGCCTGGTTAAATTGGAAGGTGTTATTTTTTACAACGAGATGTCCAACCTGCTCCGAATAGAGTCCGCCTCCCAGGGATACAGCAGTTGTGGTGTCACTGCGGCCGGCGAAATTTGCCCAGATGAAATTATTTCGCAATTCCAGGTGGTCGACTCCCTCAGCAAAGATGCCACCTCCACAACCCAGGACAGGTGCGCCAAAGGCGGTGGAACAGGACCCTGGACCGACCCCTTCAGCGTTGCCCTGCAAAATGGTGAAGCCTTCGATGGTGACTGTCATGCCGTCGCCGGGAAGTCCCTGGATGGCGATGCCACGCATGGTGTTCTCGGCGCGGATGTTGGAGGTATAAGTCTCCGGGTGGCAGGTGACCGGCCCTGTAACTGCCCACTCACAGGAGCCTATGATATGCAAGCTTTTGTAAATGTACATAACATAGCTGTCAGACGAAAAGGGGGCATAATAATTCCCGGATTTTGCCAGGATAGTATCCCCACTGGACGATTTCATCTGAACTGCGTTGTCAATCTTGCATGGGTTTGCCTGGGAACAATCGCCACCACTTCCGGCCGGAGAGACATACCAGGTATTGACTGCCCTTGGGGCTTCGAGGGGAGCAAAAGATAGCTGGCTCAACAGGAGAACCAGGATCAACACAAACGATTTTTTCATCTTACCTCCTGTTTGCGTAGAGAATGCAGCAACAGCCTGGACGGTATAATTAACCAGACCATGTCATTTCCCTTGTTCTTCGAGTGCGATGGTTTAGGTTATGATGGAACGAAGGAAGTAATGTGGTGTTCTAGATAATAATAACATTAATTGATGGTGGATTTCAATAGTTAAAGGAAGAATAAATGAGCAAACCTGATTTGACCTTCTTTTGTGAATTGGAAGCAGCGCCCCTGGAGAAATTCTTCCAGGATCGCTTCATCATGGATGACCTGAAGGCCTTAAATGCCCGCTTGAGCCTGGGCATCCTGGACCTTTCGGATGAGCGTGCCCAGGTGGTTAAAAAGCTTAACAAGCTGGGAGTGAAGGTGATCGCCTGGCTTTTGCTGCCGAAAAACGAAGGTTACTGGTTCAACCTGGATAACCATCCACAGGCTGTGGCGCGCTATGAGGCTTTTAAAGCCTGGAGCGCGGCAAACGAGTTGAAGTGGGATGGCATCGGTCTGGACATTGAACCGGACATCAACACCTTCCAGGAGACACGTCACAAGAAGCTCGCCATGCTGCCGGAACTCTTCAAACGGCTTTTGGATGGCAGGCGGGTCAGGCAGGCACAGGAGGCTTACCGCAAGCTGGTTGAGCAGATGCACGCTGATGGTTTCTATGTAGAGTCATACCACCTGCCATTGATCATCGATGAACGCAAAGCGCACTCTACGGTCATACAGCGCCTGGCGGGGTTGGTCGACCTGGAGGTGGATCATGAAGTGCTGATGCTCTATTCGAGCTTCATGCGTCCGCATGGTCAGGAGATCCTCTGGCAGTACGCCAAAGAGGCGGACTCGGTAGGAATTGGTAACACGGGCGGTGGGGTTGACCTTGAGGGTGTGATCGACGTGCCCCCGCTGAGCTGGGAGGAGTTTTCGAAGGACCTGAGGCTGGCGCATGCCAGCGGCAAGCCAGTGCACATCTTCTGCCTGGAGGGGTGCGTGGCACAGGGCTTTCTGGAAAAGTTGTCTACTTTTAACTGGGATGAAAAGGAGGTGGCACCCGGCAGCCTGCTGGTCAGAACGGGGCGGGGGATCCTGCAGACGGTGTTGTGGAACATGCAGAGGCCCTGGGTGTTGCCGGTGACACTCCTGGGGGTGATCGGTGGCATCCTGGTCATTAGAGACAGGAAGAAACGACAATAAATAAAACCGCACTGGGTGACCAGTGCGGTTTTTGTTGCGCATAGTGATTATTGCTGCAGCTGCTGGAGTTTTTCAGCTTTATCTGCATGCATCTCAAGCACTTTTTGTTGAACCTGCTTGAGATAACTGCCTTTGAGGGGGTAGAAGATGAGTAAAAAGGCACCCAACAGGCAGGCTACACCAGGTACTATCCCGATGAAGGTCTTAATGCCAAAAATGGCAGTTTCAGGTTGGTTGATAAAGGTTTGGCCCTGGTTGGAAGCACGGGTGACAAAATTGGTTGCTTCCAGGATGGCAGGAACGATCCACAAAGCCACCGATTGGGCGGGTTTGGTGAGCAGGGCATTGACACCAAAGAAGGCACCTTCGCGGCGTACACCTGTGCGCACTTCGTCTTCGTCAGACACCTGGGCAAAGAGGACATTGGTGAGGGTCTGTGGCCCGGAAAGGCCAAAACCAGCCATCACCAGGCAGATCGGGATGAGACTCTTGGGAACGAAGGCGACAGCAATCAGGCCGATGCCGGCGATCACCAGGAGGAGCTGCTGGGCACCCACGACACCCAGTTTCCTGCGGATCAGGGATGTGATCGGGATGCCGATGATCAGGGGGACAAAGACGAAAACCAGCAGGAGGATGACAGGCATCTGCATGACATAATCAGCGAGGTAGAACATGGAGCCGAGGATCAACGAACTCATCAGGATGGACATGAAGTTGGCAGCGACAAGGACCAGGAAGGATTTACTGCTGAAGGTGTAGCCAATGGCCTTCCAGAGACCGAGCGGTTTATCAACCTGGGTGAATTCCTTGCGTTCCTTGACCTTGAAAGTGGTAGCCATGATCAGGAGCATACCGACGACAGCCACGACGATCATGGCGATGCGCAAAGGCCATAAGCTGGTATCCGTGCCGGCTTTGGGACGCACCATATCGGGGATCAGGAAACCAAGCAGCGTGCCTAACATGGCGAAAAGGGAACTGGATATCTGCAACCCGTTGCGCTCGCTGTCGGACTCGCTGACCTCGGGTAAAAGGGCGGAATAGACCAGGCCGATGATGGTGTAAGCCGTGTCGTAGAGCAACATGGAGCCCAACATCCAGCCAAAAAGCACCAGCTGGCGTTGGTCACCGATCAAAGCGGTTTTATCCGGGGCAAACCAGACCAGGACGAAGGTCAAGGCCAGGAAGGGGGCAGTGTAACGCATGTAGGGAATGCGCCGGCCGAGCTTTGAGCGGGTGCTGTCGGTGATATAGCCAAAAATTGGGTCGTTCAGGGCATTCCAGATCGCATAAACGATGGCGGCAATGCCGATCCATTTCGCTGTGACACCGAGGTAGTCCTGGTAGAAGCTGGTGAGCAGCCCGCCGTAGATGCCTGAAATAAGCGATGTGCCCAGGGAGGCAATGCCCCAAACAATCTTGAAGCCCAGGGTGAGCTTTTTGGGTTTTGCTGTGTCCGTACTTGCAGTCATATGAGTTCTCCTTTTTGATCAAAAATAACTACATGGATATTGGACTGATAAGGTCTTTAAGTGAGCGGTAGCCGATCACTTGGAACCCTTGTTGCTTGATATATGAACGGGTTTCTTCACTCATGAAGGTCTGGTAATCCGCGACGCGGGTCGCCCAGGTAATGGTGATGGCACGCAGTTCCGGGGTGTCTTTGGAGGGATGGATGATGAAATGGGTGATGCCCGGTTTGATGGTGGACAGGATCTTTTTTAGATGACCAAATCGATCCAGGGGATCCCTGGATGACAGACCTGAAAGTCCATCCAGGAGTGGGACACCCATTTCTTCCAGGTTCAAAATTATCTGGGCAGCCATGGCAGCTGTGGCGGGGTCGATCCCACCATAGGCGATCCATTCCTGCTCACTCAGTCGCGGCAACATCAGGGGCAGACCATACTGGATGGCCAACTGGATGTAGATCTGCAGGTACTTGGGATGGGCGACAGAGCCCATGTGCGTGTCGATGTGGGTAGGATTGACGCCTTCGCTGATGGCACGGCTGATCTGGGTGCTCAGTTCAAGCTCAACCGCTTCCGGGTCGCCTGTTTCCTGGACGTCCTCTGAGCGACGGGGGAAGAAACCCTGTGAGTCAAGCAGCCCGGTGGCGAGGTTGCGCGTGGAAAGCGGCCCCCAACGGTAGGTGTCCCACTCGCTGGTGAGAGTGAGGTGGACGCCCAGGTCAGCTGCGGGATGCAGACGGGCAAAGCGGGCAGCTTCCAGGGCCCAGGGGCAGGGCATCATGATGGCACCGGATGAGATCAACCCGAAATCGACCAGGTCAGAGAAGGCATCAACGCTGGCCTGGCACATGCCGATATCATCGGTGTGGATGATCAGGATGCGATCATCATTGGCAAAACCAAGTTTTTTGAGGACGGGATTAGGTTGCATTCAGGCTCCCTTCAGATAAATTTCCATAATTTTAGCAGACATTTGAGTTGGCGGCGGAAGAATCTGCAGGAAACCGGCAATTGGTGATATGATTTCCCAGTTGCCTGGGGCATGGGTCATGATTTTACCTATCCTGTGGTGACTTGACTGCCAGAAAAGAGACAATAACATTTTTTTGAGAGTAATTGATTTGAAGATCATCATTGTCATTCCAACCTACAACGAAGCTGAAAACCTGCCGATACTGGTCGAGCGCATATTTGCCAACCAGGTGGATGAGCTCTCGATCCTGGTGGTGGACGACAACAGCCCGGATGGGTGCGGGCGGGTGGCAGATGCACTGCATGAGCAGCATGGTGAGCGGCTCATGGTCGTTCACCGCGAAAAGAAAGAGGGACTGGGGCGGGCTTACGTGCAGGGGTTTGACACTGCGCTGTCCCTGGGGGCGGATGTCATAGGCATGATGGACGCGGATCTTTCGCATCCCCCTGAAAAATTGCCGGAGATGATCCGGGCGCTGGAGCATGCTGACCTGGTGATCGGTTCGCGTTATGTCAAGGGGGGCAGCCTGGACCAGGATTGGCCGTTCTGGCGAAAGGGATTATCGGGATTTGCCAATTTCTACACACGGACCATCCTCGGTTTGCCGATCAAGGATACAACTGGTGCGTACAGGTTGTGGAAAAAAGCTGCGTTGGAAAAGATCAAGTTCGCTGATACCCGTTCCAGTGGTTACGTATTCATCGTTGAACTGGCATACCTGGCAAAACTGGCGGGATGCCGGTTTGTGGAAGTGCCGATCCATTTTAAGGAACGCGAACATGGGGTGTCGAAGATGTCCTTTAAAGTCCAGCTGGAAGCAGCTCTGCGGGTCTGGCAATTGAAACGGGTCTACCGGAAGGTCAAGCTTTAAGGTTCAGGAAGGGTAGTCAGCCACTTTTTTGTTAAGATCCTTGTGCATCAGGCGGGAAAGGCGTTTTTCAACCTCTTTTTGAATTAACTGTTTGTCAAGGGTAAGATGTTTGCCATGCTGGTAGAGCAGCCTGCCATTGCAGATAACCGTGTCGACATCAGCAGCACCCAGGTTGTAGACCAGTGTGGCAGCGGGGTTAAGGTCGGGAAAACTGGCGGTGCGGTCCTTTTTCAACAAAACAATGTCTGCCAGGCAGCCTTCCCTGAGGTTGCCCAGTAAGGGTTGACGGAGCACCCTGGCACCTCCCTGGAATGCCAGGTCGAGAATGCCATCCAGGTTCATGACGGTTGCATCCCGGTGGAGATGTTTTTGGGTCAGGGCGGTCAGGCGCATCTGTTCAAAGAGGTCCAGGTTGCTGCTGCTGGTTGCGCCATCCGTTGCCAGGCCGACCGGGATGCCCAGCCTGGTGTATTCCGGTAGGTTCGCCAGGCCCATAGCCATAGCCAGGTAGGTTTTGGGTGCCTGGGCGACGCCAACGGGATGGTTGGCTATGATCCCCAGGTCTTCAGGCGTCGGGTAAAGACAATGACCGAATATGCAGGGTTGATCAAGGATACCGGCGTCCAACAGGACCTGGACTGGTGACTTGCCATAGCGATCGTATGAAAGCGTGACCTGCTCACGGGTTTCGGAAACATGCAGGTGGGTGCCGATTTCCATGCGGGATGCCTCTTGTGCACAGCGCTGCAAAAACTGAGGGTCACACAGGTAGGGCGAATGTGGACCCAGCCAGGTGGTGATGCGTCCGTCTGCCTTGCCCTGCCAGCGGTCTACGAAATCCAGGGTTTCTTCCAATTTCTGATAACCCTGGTGGCCGAAAACCGCCCAAACCAGGTTGGCACGCAGCCCGGACTGATCAATCGCCTGGGCGACATGATCCATGAAAAAGTAATGATCTGCCACGCAGGTGATGCCGGCTTCGATCATCTCGACTATGCCAAGCATGGCACCCCAATAGACATCCTCCGGGGTCAGGTTGGCTTCGAGGGGAAAGATCACCTTGTTGAACCAGTCGTCTGCGTTAAGATCCGGTCCGGCATTCCTGAACAGGACCATCGGCACATGGGCGTGGGTGTTGATCATACCTGGAATGGACAACATGCCCCTGGCATCGAGGAACTGGACAGAGTTATCGGTTGCTGGATCCGCTGGGCCAACACGGCTGATCAGGTTGCCCTCAACCAGGATGTCCTGGTTTTCAAGAAATGCCGGAATACTGCCATCGAAGGTCAAAACATCACAACCATGCAGCAAGATCTTGTTACTCATCGGTTCGGGTCCTTTATTTATAGTGTTATGACTTAAATTTTAGGCTTTCTGATCATAGGCCCGGGATAATTTCTCCCATTCACTTATGGAAAGAGTCTCTGCGCGCCGTTGGGGGTCAATGCCGGAAATTTCCAGTAAATGGGCAGCTTTATCAGCTGAAATTGACAGACCTGCTGAAAGTGAGTTGCGCAAGGTTTTTCTTTTTTGGGCAAAACCGGCATGAGCCAGGACGAAAAATGTGTCCAGCAGACGCGGGGGGATGGCAGGGTCAGGGTAGAGATCTATCTTGATCACACTTGATTCAACATCCGGGACGGGGTAGAAACAACCGGCAGGGATCCTGGAGGCGATTGAGGGTTTGCCATATATATGAACTGAAAGCGATAAAAGGCTCATTTTTGCATCCCTGGCACAGATACGTTCGGCAACCTCCCGCTGGATGGTGAGAACCATGCGATCCGGCCTGGGGTGAGAGCCAAGCAGATGGCGGAGAACAGCCGATGTGATGTAGTACGGGATGTTGGCAACGACGATGTAGTTTTCGGTTGTGATCAATTTGGATATGTCCAGCTTAAGAATGTCACCCTGGATGACTTTTACATTGGAAAAAGGTGTTAACACCTCTTTCAGGACGGGGATGAGCTGGTCGTCAATTTCAACAGCAGTCACCTGCCTGGCTGTGACTGCGAGAAGGCGTGTCAGGCTGCCCAGTCCGGGGCCGATCTCCAGGACTTCATCGCCCGGCTCGATCTCTGCTGCTTCGATCACCCTTTGCAGGGCGTGGGTATCCACCAGAAAATTTTGCCCCAACTGCTTTTTGGGGTGGAGGTTGTGGTCTTTCAGGATGCGGGTGATATTGAGTGGTGCAAGGTTCATGGCAGGAGGTATGGGATGTAAGCTGGAACAGGGGTAAGAAAGTACATGGTGGTCCAAAAATGCCATGACTCGTAGTCTTCTTCGCCAAAACCGAGGTCGATCCAATTTCTGCCGGGAATGCCCCCACCGGTGTCTGCTATGCTCCCATAGCCATATCCCGGGATGTAAACAGATTGAAACTTCATAGCACGATACCAGGAGGGGAGAACAGCGACGATGCCTTTTTGCAGGACCACCCCTGAAGCGGTTGCAGTTGTGCAATAAGAATACCCCTGCTTGCAGGGTGAATATGATGTGGCATACACTGTGATCTTGCGCCAATATTCGAGGGTTTGTCCATCCACCACTTCAGTACGAGTGACAACCTGTGTGCCATAGCCCAGGATTCCTTCGCGGGGATCGCTGGCTTTCCAGGAGGGGTCACTTTGGCGGTTGACTTCAACGCCATTGGCATATTGAATGCGGGAGCGCGTTATTGCCAGACCAACCTGGCCCGGCTGGATGACAGAACCCTGGTCGAGTTCTGTGTTAGGGTCAGGTTGATAGGAATTGGTGTAAGGCGTTTCCACTTTCACTATGGAAAGAGTTTCCTGTACACGGGTCAACTGGATCTGCCTGTTGGCGGGCAAAGGTGAATTCTCTGGTGGGTTGGCATAGTCCAATCCCTGTAAGGAAATTCCCAGGTCTTTAAGCGCCTCTCCAACAGTCAAGGCTGAAGACAAGCCCGAAAAAGTCTGATCATTCATGATCACTGCAACTTCCCTGGCTTTGAGGATGGTTATCCCGGTCGGTGAGGATAATGCAGTATCCAGGTCAATGGAAACAGTGTCTTTGGGGTGAATAACAATGCCAGATTCTGCCAAAGCCATCCCCACAGTGGGTTGGGATGAATAAAGCGTCCATTGATTGCCATCAATCGAGACTGATAAGGGCAGGGCTTGTTGAAATTGCAGAACGAGCGTGTCTTTTGGATCAATCGGTAGGTTTGGATCGATCTCAGCGCCATTGATCAAGACCCTATCGTGGGGAAAAACAATGAAGCCTGCTTTTGCCAGGATATTGGCCGGGATGCGATCAACGGTATTTACCTGTGGCGATCCATCCCTGGTCACCAGGGTGTAATCATAGGCACGGGTCACCTGGATAAGGGGTGGATTGTAAAACAGCTTTCCCAAAGGCGGGTTGACCTGGTCGCCATTGCTGAGCTTGATCCCTGCCTGTCTTAATGCACCCTGGGTGCGGAGCGCGAATGTCTGCCTGGTGATCAACTGATCATCGACTGCGATCTGGACCGTATGCCTGAGCGATAAAGTGAGCAAAAGCAGTCCAAGCAGGATCATTCCCCCCATGACGATCCACATGTAATTTTTCTTCAAAACAGAATTGGGTCCTGGTTGCATCATTTGCAGTATATCATAAGCAATAAACCGGCATTTCCACTACCTGGCGGTTGCCAGTTCGATCTTCTGCAGGACTTCCGGGAGGAATTTCTGCCAGGATTCATCCTTCAGATTACTTAATGCTATCCAATAGGCGTTTTTTCCTGGTCTGACCAGCGGGTCAACCATGGGCAGGTTGCGCTGTTTGATGTTTTCAGGAAGCTGGGGATAGCGCAGGATGATCTGTCCATTTTCAAAGGTGATGGATGACAAGCCGACCTTATAAGCCTTGAGTTTGATGCGCATTTGTAGCAAAAGGTTTTCAACCTGGTCAGGCAGAGCCCCAAAACGATCTGAAAATTCAATTGCCGTGGCAGTGATCTCTTCTTCACTGCGCAAATTAGCGATGCGGCGGTATAAATTCAGCCTGAGCTCCTGGTCGGGGATGTACTCCGGGGGAATGCCGATTGAAAGGGGTAATTCCACGTTAATTGGGATACTGGGAATATCATGGCTGGGCAGAGCGATCTCAGGCACTTCCTCTCCCAATGCCCGGCGGAATAAATGGATGGATTCGGAGAGCAATTTCGTGTAAAGATGAAAACCGACTGATGCAATATAGCCGGATTGGCGTGTGCCCAGCATCTCTCCAGCCCCTCGCATTTCCAGATCACGCATGGCTATGCTGTAGCCAGCTCCCAACTGGGTGTTATCTGCCAAGATTTCCATTCTTTCCTGTCCTTCGGGTGTGGGTGGGCGCCGTTTATGGCGGAAAAGGTAGGCATAAGCCCGCTGTGCTCCACGACCGACCCTGCCACGCAACTGGTAAAGTTGAGCCAGGCCAAAGGTGTCTGCACGGTCGATGATCAGGGTGTTGGCATTGGGTATATCCAATCCAGATTCGATGATCGAGGTACAGAGAAGAATATCCATTTCACCATTGGTAAACTGGTGCATGACATCCGCCAGTTCATCTTCAGGCATTTGACCATGACCGATGCCAATCTTTGCCTCAGGCACCAACCTTGAAAGGTGGGTATACATGGCGGGGATGGTCTGGACCCGGTTATGAACAAAAAATACCTGGCCGCCCCGTTCCAGTTCGCGGATGATCGCTTCACGAACGATCTTTGGGTCATAAGGACCAATATGGGTGACAATTGGTAAACGTTCCTCTGGTGGTGTGTTGATGGTGGAAATGTCCCTGGCACCGGTCAATGCCATATAGAGAGTACGGGGAATGGGTGTGGCAGTCAAGGTCAAGACGTCAACTGAAGCCCTTAATTTTTTCAGGTATTCCTTGTGGGTAACACCAAAGCGCTGCTCTTCATCGATGATGACCAGACCCAGGTCTTTGAAAGCCACGTCGCGGGATATCAAGCGATGGGTTCCAATGATTATGTCAACGTCGCCCCCGGCGAGGTCTTTGATGATCGCGCTTTGCTCTTTGGCACTGCGGAAACGTGACAGCATTTCGACCTTGACCGGGAAAACAGCCAACCTTTCGCGGAACGTGTCATAATGCTGCTGCGCCAGGACGGTGGTGGGGACCAATAATGCCACCTGTTTGCCATCCATGACGGCCTTGAATGCTGCCCTGAGGGTCACTTCGGTCTTGCCGTACCCCACATCACCGCACAGCAAACGATCCATGGGTTTTTCTGACTCCATGTCATTTTTGACATCGCGGATGGCCTTTACCTGGTCTTCAGTTTCAGTGTAAGGGAAAGAGGCTTCCAACTCTTTTTGCCATTCATTATCAGGAGAAAAAGCGAAGCCTTTCGAAACTTTGCGCAAGGTGTACAGCTCCAGCAGATCAGTGGCGACCTCCTGGACAGCATGACGGACGTTCTGCTTGGTGACCGTCCATTCGCTGCCGCCCAGGCGGGTGATATTTGGACTTTCGCCTGAGGGACCGATGTAACGGGTAATGCGGTCAGCCTGGTGGATGGGAACAAAGAGCTGATCATTGTCTTTGTATTCAATGCAGAGGAACTCACGCTCCACTTCTCCCATGACCGGTTTGATCAGACCGACGAATTTCCCAATGCCGTAATCGACGTGGACAACATAATCGCCCGGTTTCAGGTCACCAAAAATAGATTCAGGCGTTTCGGCTGTTGCCTGGAACTTACGGCGCGGCAAAGGCCGTCCCCAGCCAAATACTTCACTGTCGGTCAGCAGGTGATGTTGTTTGCCGTCAGGGAGTTGAAGGATCCAGCCGCTGGATAATGTGCCCTCAATAAATTTCTGGTTGAGATCATCTGTCAATCCTGGACCCGCTGTTTCCTTCCATAACTCAACCAGGCGACCCGACTGGCGGGAAACTACCACCCAGGGTTGATCCTTTTTGTCCAGGTCAGCAAGGTAGTTTGTGAAGTCTTTTAGCCTTCCGGCAAAGCGCGGCCCGGCGTTGAAGTTGCTTGCCAGGGCTGGCAGGTCTGGAGCATTGGTGTGACCCAGTTCGATCACCTGTAAATTTTGGAAACTATCTTCGATCTCCGACCAGGTCATGTAAGGCACAGGTTCATCATTCTGCAATTGACCGGAAGAGATCATCTCCGTCCGGCGGTTGATGGCATCTTCTTCAATGTCATTGACTGCAGCGGTAATGAATTCGCGCCCGTCCAAAAAGATCAATGTCTCCTGGGGCAGGTAATCCAAAGGACTGGCAGGAAAGGAATAAATGCGGGCAAGGTCGGATTCGTTGATCTTGCCTGATTCAAGATCCAACTTCGCGGCGTCCGAGGGAAGATATTCCCTGGCAGGATAAACAGTGATCTTTTTCAGCGATTCAACTGTGCGTTGGGTGGCAGGGTTGAAACTCCTTAATGTGTCAATTTCATTGCCGAAAAACTCGATGCGGATGGGAAGCAGGGCAGAGGGCGGCCAAAAATCCAGGATCCCACCACGTCTTGAGAACTGACCCACCTGGACAACGATGTTGCTGTATTCGTAACCCATGCCAACCCAACTAGCCAGGAGATCATCCGGTATGATCACCTGACCGATAGATAATAATTTGCAGCTCCTCAGAAAATCCCGACGTGGAATGGTCCTGGTCATGATCGAGCGGATCGGGGCAACGATCATGGGCGGTAAGTATGGCTTTTGGGTGTTGGGCAGGTGGTAAGCTGAAAGTTCGGTCAAAACCGTCAGCCTTTCCCGCCTTGTGGTGGGCGACCAGTTTAAAGACTCATAAAAAAGCGGATTGGGTTCCGGGAAGTAGAGGCGGTTGGCATCGGGTGCCCAAAAGCCCAATTCATCGAAAAGGGTGAGAGCCCGATCTGCCCTGTTGGTCAGGAGAAGAACCGGCATCTTGAGGTCTTCGTAGAGTGCGGATAAAACTGCAAGGCGGGCCGTGCGTGGCAAACCCAGCCCCGGGAAAGTTGTGGCTTTAAATTCTGAAGACTTGAGCGACTCCAGCAATTCCTGGTAAGGTACGACGGAGCGTATGTGTTGCAGCATCAACTATCTTTCCCGTAATTTGCATTGAAAAAGGTCATTGCCTTTTCCAAACCTTCATTGAGGATCATCAGCAAAGCTTTGCTCGATCGCTCGAGGACGTCTTCAAGTTCATCCTTCTCGGCAGATGAGAAGTCCTGCAATACATAATCGGCGGGGTCCATCCTGCCTGGTGGACGGCTGATGCCGACCCGCAGCCTGGGAACCTGGCGATCTCCCAGTTCATTGAGAATGGATTTTACCCCCTGCTGTCCGCCGGTCCCGCCACCTGGTCGGATGCGGATCGTGCCCAGCGGGATGTCGAGGTCATCGTGGATGATGACCAGGTTTTCCAATGGTATTTTGAAAAAGCGTACCAACGGTGCCACTGATTTGCCAGATAAATTCATGAAAGTCTGCGGTTTCACCAGGATGATAGACTTTTCTTCATACCTGGTTTCAACGATCAAAGCTTTGCTCTTTGCTTTCTTTAGCTTCAGGTCCAGCTGTCTTGCCAGGGCATCAATGACCATGAAACCGACATTGTGCCGGTTATGGCGATATCGCAAACCCGGGTTGCCCAGACCAACGATCATGAAAGTATTCTGATTAAATCCTTCTTCTACCACGCGAAACCTCGGTAAATTAAAACCTCGTAAAACTCCAATTTGCAATCTTTAAGTTTAACATGAAAATTTGGATCGAGCAGGAATCAATAATCATCCATCGGGCATGACCTGCCAAGCAAAGGATCAAGCAGAATTGGTATTAAACCTGGTACTGGATGTAGCCCTGTTTACGGTTTAAAGGAAAATAACCAGCAGAACGATCACTGCAATACAGAGAAGGATCAGTGGCAAGGCGATGATCAGGATGATCCACCAGGGAAATTTCTTTTTCTTCTCAACAGTCTGTTCCTTTTTGGGGAAAAGATCTTTAAGTTGTGGACTGTCGGAGGTGTCCAGTTTCTCTGATCCCCAGCGATTGCTCTCATCAGGGATTACTGGCGGAACAGGTGAGCCCCAGCGATCAGACGCAGTTGCCCGTTCAGCAGGTTCGGAAGGCTGCGGTGTTGGTTTGCTCCACTCTTCTGCAGAGGCCTTCATAAAGTCATCATCCGGTAAATGATCAGGTTGATCGTTGGTCATGGTTTTACCTTTCTCTAATTAACGAAAATTATACATCCAATCATCCACCAAGACAGGCTTTGGAAATCAGTTAGGCTGTTTTATAATCAATGACAAAGGTATCTCTGGCATATGAAGTACACCGAAATCCAAGTAAAAAGCATTTTGAACAAGGTCACTGGAAATGATGACCTGTTTGGTTTGATGTATAACATGAACCTTTACCGGGGATGCGAGCATCAATGTGTTTATTGCGATTCGCGTAGTGAATGTTACCAGATCGCTGACTTTAATACTGAAGTACTGGTCAAGATCAATGGTGTCGGTCTTTTGAGGAACACGCTTCCGAAGAAAAAAGTGATCGGCACGATCGGGTTTGGCTCGATGAACGATCCTTATACATTTGCTGAAGCAAAATATGGTTTGACCGGGCAGGCATTGGAAGTGATCGCTGACCAGGGATGGCCGGTTCACATCATCACCAAGAGTGATATGGTACTAAAAGACCTGGTTACACTTAAACGAATTAACCAAAGCAGGGCACAGGTGAGTTTTACGATCACGACCGTTGATGATGAGCTTGCCAGCAAGATCGAACCAGGCGCACCAGCCCCCAGTCGAAGGTTGAAAGCGATGAAAGTGCTGGCTGAAAATGGCATTTATACCGGGATTACCATGATGCCGCTATTACCTTTCATATTGGATAACCAGTTAAATATCACCACTTTAGTCGAAGCTGCCCATGCCTTCAAAGCAGCGTATATTGTGCCTGGTTTTGCAGTGACCCTGCGTGACCGCCAGCGAGACTATTTTTACGCGCAACTTGACAAGACGTTTCCCGGGATCCGCCAAAAATATGAAGAAAACTTTGCAGATTCATACGTGGCGACAATTAATCGTAAACCTTTTCTTGAGAGCCTTTTCCAGAAACTATGTGCACAATATGGAATTGCCACCTGGATTGAGAAGTACCCTCCCAGGCTCAAGGTATCCCAGTTGGGCTTATTTGATTGACTTAAAATTGAAAAATCATATAATTTGGATTGAAGTTATCAAATAAATCTAAGGAGAAATTATGAAAAAGACTTTAACAGAATTAAAGGAATTCATTTTGAGAGGTAATGTTTTAGACCTGGCAATTGGTGTGGTCATTGGCAGCAGTTTTGGCGCGATCGTCAATTCCCTGGTCAAAGACATTATCATGCCACCCATCGGGATGCTGCTGGGTAAGGTCGACTTCCCGAACCTGTATGTGCAGCTCAACCCGAAAGCAGTAGCAATTGCGCCAGGCACAACCCTGGCAGCCGCCCAGGAAGCGGGTGCGGTAACCTGGAATTATGGCGCGTTCATTAATGCGATCATTACCTTTGTGATCATTGCCCTGGTTGTTTTTGCAGTCATCAAACTGATTGCCAGGCTGCAGAAACCGAAAGTGGAAGCTCCGGCAGAACCAACCGAGAAGGAATGCCCCTATTGCTACACCAAGATCCATATCAGCGCAACACGTTGCCCAAACTGTACATCCAAGCTTGACTGAGGCTTGACAAAAATTAAGAAAGCTCCTGGAGAAACCGGGAGCTTTTTTTGTCCCGGGATAAAGGCATGTTAAAATAGCCTGCATGGAAAATCACATTTATTTTGGGGATAACCTGGACATATTACCATCGCTGCCTCCCAACAGCGTGGACCTGATCTATATTGACCCCCCATTCAACACCGGTAAAGTTCAATCAAGAATACAGATCAAGACTGAGCGATCAGAGACCGGAGACCGCAAAGGTTTTGGTGATAACCTCTACGAGACAACCAGGGTCCAACAGCGTTCTTACCTTGACAGGTTTACCGATCTTGAAACTTTCCTGCACCCAAGGATAATTGAAGCCTACCGCATATTAAAAGACAATGGCAGTTTCTACTTTCACATTGATTATCGTGAAGCCCATTATTGCAAGATCATGCTGGATGATATCTTTGGAAGAGAGTGTTTTATCAATGAAATCATCTGGGCTTATGATTTTGGAGGGAGAGCCAGGGACCGATGGCCTGCCAAGCACGATACCATCTTTTTTTATGCCAAGGATCCTACCAATTTTATTTTCAACACAAACGATATTGATCGCATTCCTTACATGGCACCAGGCCTGGTCGGGAAGGAAAAAGCGGCGAAAGGCAAGCTGCCAACGGATACCTGGTGGCATACGA
Organism: uncultured Anaerolineaceae bacterium; assembly: GCA_964435475.1. GTDB lineage: Bacteria > Chloroflexota > Anaerolineae > Anaerolineales > Anaerolineaceae > CAYSZB01. The sequence continues at coordinate 61,173 of CAYSZB010000003.1, forward strand.
TCGTAGGTACGAACAGCAAGGAGAAGACGGGTTATCCGACCCAAAAGCCTCTTGGCGTGCTCAAACGCATCATCACTGCATCGTCGCCCCAAAATGGCACCGTCCTGGATTTTTTTGCCGGAAGCGGCACAACAGGGCAGGCATGCAGTGACCTGGGCAGGCAATTCATCCTGGTGGATAATAATCCACAGTCGATCGAAGTAATGCAAAAGCGATTTGCTGATATTCCCGGAATCACCTGGCATCTGCCAGGATAAGAAGAAAACGTCATCATGATGATCTCATCAGAATTTCCAATTATTGAATTTGATCCAGCCGACAAGGCGATCATCGAACCATCCGAACATGTCAGGCAGGCAGATGTGCCGGCACATGCCGTGATCTGTTTCTTTTCAGAAGTGATCCAAAAGATAGTTAAAGAGCATAATGCCCAGGTAATCTTTACGTCAAAGTCAGAGATGGGATCCTTTCCGATATATGAGATCAATTTCCAGGGAAAGCGTTTGGCTTTTTTTCATCCTGGCGTCGGGGCGCCGCTGGCAGTAGGTTTGGCTGAAGAAGCAATTGCTTTAGGCATAAGGAACTTTGTCGCGTGTGGCGGTTGTGGCGTGCTTAACAAGGAAATCGCAGTGGGGCACCTGCTGTTGCCAACCGCGGCCATCAGGGATGAGGGTACCTCTTATCATTACATTCCTGCTGCGCGTGAAATTGAGATGAACCTGGAGGTGCTTGAGGTGATCGCTTCGGTACTGGATATTCACCGGGTGCCCTACCTGCGCACCAAAACCTGGACCACTGACGCCATTTACCGGGAGACACTTGCGAAAGCAGAAAAATACCGGGGAGAAGGATGCCTGGCAGTGGAAATGGAAGCTGCCAGCCTGATCGCCCTGGCACAGTTCCGCAAGGTGAAATTCGGACAGATCCTGTATGCCGGGGATGCTGTACTGGCTGAGGGCTGGGACCCCAGGGCATGGAACTCACGCCTTGAGATCCGCGAAAGGCTGTTCTGGTTATCAGCAGAAGCTTGCTTGAGACTATGAACCCGGGCAATTTCCTGATCAGCATATGAGTATTAATATTTTAGGAGCAAAGAATGCCTGATTTACAAAATAAATTAGAAAATGTTCTAAAAGAATTCACTCCAGGGGGGATGGAGCGCTACCCGGATATCCTCTACCCCCAATACCAGGGTTATTCTTTATCCAACATCCCATCCACGGTGTGCCACTTACTGAATGTGCCAGGGATGGGTGAACCTGCATTATGCGGAGAATACCTTGATAAATTCACCGAGTCATTTGATAAAGTTGTCCTGGTGGTCGTTGATGCCCTGGGATATGACCTATTAAACCGCTTCATGGACTCAGGAAAAGCAGATGCCCTTAAGCAGAGGCTGGGCGAAAGTGTTTATGCACCGATGACCAGTATTTGTCCCAGCACGACTTGTTCAGCGCTGACGACCCTGTGGACGGGTGTCAGCCCGGTCACCCATGGGGTCATCGGTTATGAAATGTGGTCGAAAGAATATGGCATGGTAATCAATAACATCCTGCACAGTGCGATGAGCTTTGCGGGTGACACGGGCGGGCTCAGGCGGGCAGGTTTTGACCCGGACCAGTTCCTGGATCAGCCGACTTTGGGCACACATCTTTCCAACCTGGGGGTGGAAACAGATGCTTTCATGCATTATTCCATTGGTGGATCAGGCCTTTCAACGATGCACATGAAGAATGTGGATGTGCATGGCTTTATCAGTGAGTCCGATCTATGGGTCAGCCTGAGGAACAAGATGAATAACAACCCAGGTCGAAAAGCATATTACTATGTGTACTGGAGCCCGATCGACACCCTGACCCATCGTTTTGGAGCGGATGACGAGCGGTTAGCCCATGAATTCGCCGGTTTTATCGATTTGATGCGCTCTGTTTTCATGGATGAACTGTCAGACAATGCCAAAAGGAAGAGCATCATGATCATCACAGCAGATCACGGATCGGTTGTGACACCACGCTATGAAGAGTTTTCTTTAAAGAATCATCCCATTTTCAACAGCCTGTTACGCATCCAGCCAACCTGTGAAAACCGGCTGGCATTCCTTTACATAAAACCTGGCGCAGAGGATGCAATCAGGCAGTATTTTGATGCGACATGGCCTGGAAAGTTCTCAATTATCAGTTCGAAGCAAGCATTTAATGCTGGTTTGTTTGGACCTGGACCAAATAAAAGTGCAGTTGATGACCGGGTGGGGGACCTGGTGGCGATCGCGCATGGCGATTCATACCTGTGGCGGGGCGAAAAGCCAAATCTGATGTTGGGCAGGCATGGCGGGTTACATCCTGATGAGATGCTGATCCCGTTTTTGGCCATACCATTGTAATATTACTGTAAGCAAAGAAAACCTGGTCGGTCAAAGATGATCGGCCAGGTTGTGTTTTTGGGGGAAAACTCACCATGACAGAAAATTCCCACTTGACATTCTGTAAAAACTGTCTATAATATAGAACATAAGTTCTAATTACTAAAAAAGGAAGCCAAAATGAATGTTTCGAGTGCGCCTGCCATAAATCTAATTGAAAGCCATGTCTTTGCTACAAAATTATCCCACCCAGTAAGGGCTGTGCACTGTTCACAGAGAAATCCTTGTTTCCATCCCATACGATCGGTGGGCAGAATTATGAATTCCTTGAAAGACCTTCCCAGGCGGGCGATCCTTCTGGGGGTGGCTGATGATGACAAACCGGTGCTGCTCGACCTGGACGAATCCGATCCCGGGTCGATCCTTGTCTATTGTGACCAGGGTTATGGCAAAACCCACCAGTTGCAGGTTATCGTAGATTCGATCATAAAGGCGCGCTATTGTAGCCGGATGAAGATTGAGGTCTTGAGTGCAAATCCCTGGGAATGGGAAGGTCCATCAGTGATGAATATTCAAAGAAAAAAATGTGTCAATGTCTTGGCATGGAATGACCCGCAAGTGGAAAAAATGATCGCCAGGTTGGCTGAAATTGTCCAGCAGAGGATCATTGACCAGTGCGATAGCCGGGAAATCATCCTGGTCCTGGATGAGGTCAACCGAATGGAAAAACTTAGCGAGCAGGCACAGGTCAACCTCAACTTCATTTTCAGCACTGGTCCCAAGGTGAAGGTCTGGCCGGTTGCATCCATGTCTGTCGAAAGACGGCGAACATTCACTTCCGACCTGGTTGACCTGTTTGATACTTTGATCCTGGGGCATATATCCAACCAGATGCGCATGGCTGGTTACCGATGTGATGAATGCCTGGCCAGTGAGCTGGACCCGGGTGAGTTCATGGTCAAAGCAGGGGGCAGATGGAATGCCTATCGCCTGCCGATGATCGGGGCATAAAGAAGGATCGGGAAAATGAACCGCGGCATGTTGTGGTTTGATGATGATCCAAAAGCTGATATTCAGGACAAGATCAAAAAAGCTATCTTGTATTATCAAAAAAAGTATGGACAGGAACCTGACCTATGCCTGGTCAACCCCAAGCTGGCTGATGAGATCACCAAGAACTCCACACCGATTAAAGTGATGGTTGACCAGTTCATCCTGCCGCATCACTTCTGGATCGGGGTAAAGAAGGTATAGGAATGTTGGGCGTAAGTGGAGTTTCAGAGATCAATTAATTGGTATCCACAAGCATTGTAGATGCAGGTCTGGTGGTGTAGTAACGGCCTGGCATCCATATGTGGCTGAGTGTGAATATGGCCGTGAACAAATACTTTGGGAGAAAAGGTTTCGATTAACCAGCGGAATGCTTTGATCCCCTGGTGGGCAAGGTCTGTGTCATCATTTAATTTCCAGGCCGGGGCATGGGCAACAAAGACGTCCAGGTATCTGCCGTGGACCACTTTGTTCCAGATCAATTTGGGAACCATGCGCAGCACCATGAGCCACATCTCAAACTGTGTGTATTGGTATGGTCCCTTGTTGTAGCGATGAGATCCTTCGATCCCTGCTACCAGGAGGTCCTTGTTCCTGATGTATAAAACCTGGCGGTGCAGATCAGTCCCAAAGTGGATATCTTCCTTACTCTCGCCCGGTTCATTGAACAGGGAGGTCACGTGATTGCCGTTTACGTATAACATGGGCACATCCAGCATGCTGATCACATAATCAAGATATTTTCCTGGCAGGTCACCACAGGAAACCAGGAGATCCACATTGCTGAAGCGTTGCTTAACCCTTGAATCGTAAACCCGGGAGTTTTCAATGTCGCTTACTGCCAATATTCTGACGGGTTTGCGGGCAATGCTTTGAGGTTTAACCTCTGATGTGGGGGACATGGGTTAGTTTTCGCTCGCCCCGATGGCGATCGCCAGGGCTTTTGTCCTGTCATGGCTGATGCTGACAGACCAGTCTCCCAAGCCCTTTTGTTTGGCTTCAATCAAGGCATTTCCGTGCAAGGTTACGGTCGGCTCACCACTGGGCAGATGAATAATCTCTATATCTTTCCAGGCAACCAGGCCAATACCGGTGCCCAGTGCCTTTGAGACAGCTTCTTTTGCTGCGAAAAGACTGGTCAGAAAGTCGTTGCGATCGCGTGCCTGCGTCAATTCAGTTGGTGTAAAGACGCGGGTAAGAAACCTGGCGCGGATGGCAGGGTTCAAGGTTCGTAATCGATCCAATTCGATAGAGTCAATTCCACATTTGATCATGATATCGGCTTTCCTGCAGAGGCTACTACCAGGTTTTCTGCTGAAAGATAGTGACGTGAGGCTTCCATGATCATGTCACCGGTTACAGCAGAAACGTTTCCGGCATAACGCTGAAGGTAATCAAAACCCAGGTCAAACCGCTGCATGTTAATCAAAGAAATGGCTACCCCAAGATTGGATTCAAGGGAAAGCGGTTGACGGCTGATAAAAAAGGACTTTGTGTCTTCCAGTTCCTCTTTTGTCACCCCCTTTTGAACGTAACGCTTGATCTCTTTTTTGATAAGGGAAATCGCTTTTTCCATGTTTTCCGGGTTAACTCCGGCGACAAATTCCCAGGCGCCAGGGCCATGCCCGGCGTTGAGGTTGCTTTGCGCATAGTATGCCAACCCTTCCTTTTCTCGGACTACGTCGCCAATCCGCCCCATCATGCCAAATTGGCCAAGAATGTTGTTGCCCAGCAGGCAGGGGAGGTAATCTTGTGAGTCCCTGGATGGACCACGTGAACCCAACACGATGTCCGACTGGCTTTTTTCCGGGATTTCAACATGAGAACGGCAGGATTTTAATTGAGCAGTCATTGTTGGAATGGGCGAGGGCAACACCTGGTCTGGATTATGCCAACTGCCAAGGGATTCCTGGATGCTTTCTATGACAAACTCAGGGGAAGCAGCACCAACCACCACCATCACCATATCCTTGGGACCGTAATATTGCCGGTGAAACCTTGCAAGATCCGGAATGGTGATCTTTTGTACCGTTTCGACAAAACCTTCTTCAGGGCGGGCATATGGGTGGCCCTGGTATAGCATTTTGTCGAACTCAAGAGCAGCCATTTCTGCTGTATCCTGGGCGCGGATCGCCAGACCGGTCAGACTCTGTGCCTTAAGACGGTTGAATTGTTTTTGGGGGAAGGTGGGATGCTGCAGGATATCGGATAACAGGTCGAAAATTACCGGCAGATCCTCTTTCAGGCATTGGGCTGAGAAATCTGTGATGTTTGTGCCGCTGCTGAAGTGCATGCTGGCACCGATCGATTCAATAAGGTTAAATATTGACTGTAGGTCATGCCTTTCAGTCCCTGTCATCAAGGCAGCGGCGGTAAAATCAGCCAGGCCTAAAAGGTCGTCAGGATCAGAAATGGCACCGGCTTGCAGGTAACCCAGGCATGTCACGCTTTCACAGTATGGATTCTCACGGATCAGCAGCCTGATGCCATTAGGCAGATCGTGAGTGACAATATCGTCAGGTCCGGGAAGTGGTTTCATCATGAGATCACCTCCTGTACTTCAGGACTTGCATTACCCTGCCTGGGTGAGTAAGTGCCAACGACACGGTTGTCTTCTCTTAGGTATCTCTGGGCAACATCCAGGATAGCTGCAGGTGTGACCCGGGAAAGTCGTTCAACATAGCTTGTAAACCATTGGTAAGTGGCGAACTGGCTGGCATATCCCATCCAGAAAGCCTGGTTGGTGATGTTTTCGCTTCCATAAACGAATAAGGCCCGGGCTTGCTTGATCGCCCTTTCCAATTCTTCCAAGGAAACAGGATTTTGTTGCAGTTCATTGATCTTTTCGTCAAGTACTTTGATCACATCCCGGGAGGAGCGATCGGGATGCACAATGAAGTGAAAATTATAGAGATAAGGATCGACGGTTGCCTGGAGATTGCCGTGGGCAGACACTGCGATCTCAGTTTCGACCAGTGCCTGGTATAAACGGCTGGTCTTGTTGCTTGTGCCACCTGCACCGAACATGTTCAATCCGGAGGGACCGGTGAAGATAGAGTCGAGTACGGTCAGAGCGAAAAAATCATCGCTGTCTGCTTTCGGGGAGTGATAGGCGACCTGGATGTATTCTGTTTCACCGGGGCCATTCAAGGTGACTGCCTTTGATCCTTTAGCAGGGTTTTCCTGGGCTATGAATTCATCATGGGGGGGACCTGGCGGCAGGTTTTCAAAGTGCTTGCTGACCATGTCAATCATATGTGAGGTTGAGAAGTCCCCACTGATACACAAGGTGGCATTCGAAGGCTTATAGTAATCCTGGTAATGGCGATAAAGGTCTTCCCTTGAGATGGCATGCAAGTCTGCCATGCTGCCACCGGTGTCATAGCGATATGGATGCTGTTCAAACGCAGCCAGGCTCACTGCTTCACCTAACAGGAAAAGAGGGTTGTTTTCAGAACCTTCTCTTTCTGAAATCACGACGGTGCGTTCGCTTTCAACCTCCCTGGGAAGAAACTTGCTATGGATCATGCGATCAGCTTCCAGTTCCAATGCGATCTCAAAGGAATTCGAAGGCAGGGTCTCATAATATGTCGTCCAATCAAGGTTAGTAAATGCATTCCAATTACCGCCCAACCTCGATATGACCTTGTCTAAGACTGCAGGTGGAAATCTCTTTGTTCCCTTGAATTGCATGTGTTCCACCCAATGTGAAAGCCCGGTTTTACCGACCTTTTCATTGCGCAGTCCAACCCTGTACCATATCCAACTGCTGATAATTGGTGCAGTGTGCATTTCTTTCAAATGGACTGTCAACCCATTTGAAAGTTGATAGTTGCTGTAACCATTTTCAGACATATTTATCATAGAATCCAAACTTGCTGAATGTAAGTGATTAATTCCAGTGGGTGAAGAGTTGTGAAGGATAGTCATTTCCCGGGCTTGCGATGATCAAAGCGGACCATCATCACAATCCCCAGGGCGATCAAGCCCATCCCGATCATTACACCATTTGCCTGGTAAGGGCCAAAGAAAACGTTTGGCAGCCTGTGACTGCCAAAACCGAATACATCAGCCAGGGCGGTAAAGACGCACACAGTGTAACCGGTTGCCACGACTCTTAAGCCAAAATCCGCCAGGATGGTCTTATTGGTGACTCGCCAGAAAGCCTTCAGTGTGAGGTAAGCACCAAGTGTAATGACCGCCAGTCCCGTTAAGAAGACTGCTATCTGCACAAAACCGATCACCTTGCTGCGGTCCAAACCGAACAAGCCTGGCCTGGCGCCGAGCAAGAATATCAGGTAACCGATCATGATGATAATAATGCCATCTCGCACTTGCCTGACAGGGAAAGTGACTTCTTTTTCGGCAGGTAGGTCTGAAGTGGATCCGGTAGAGCTGCTAAGATCTGTCTGGGACAACTTAGTAGGATCTTTTTCGGAAATCGTCATTTAAAGTAATCGCCTATCTTCTCTTGTTTTATCTCAAATTTGATTCTAACATATGCAACCAGTTATTACCGAAAATCCCGGCAACAGCCGTGGCATCGTATCCCTTTTCCAGCAGTAGCATTTCCAACTTCTGCAGATCAGCAATCGTTTCCAATTCGATAGGGGTGGATTGCAGGCCAAACCCGCCATCAAAATCTGAACCGATGCCCACATGCAGAGAATCGCCTACCAGCTGACAAACATAATCGACCTGTTCAGCCACCATTGACAGGTGCATGCCGGCTCTGCCCGGACCACTTTGCCACTGCTGATCGAGGAAGCAGTTGTATGGGATGATGCCCATTATGCCATCTCTTTGTGCCAGTCGTTTTATTGCAGTATCTGACAGGTGACGGTTGGAGGAATAGTTTTTAATCAAAGTTGAAACATTTGCATGGCTGGCGATAACCTGTCCTTGATAGGTTTCCAGGGCTTGACCTGCTGCCTGTCCATCCATGTGTGATATATCCAGGATGAAACCAAGGGCAGCCATTTGCTTTAGCAAGGTATGACCCTCCCGGGTTAATGGACCCGGTTCGCCTGTGCCACCACAAAAGCGATTTCCAGCCCAGGCTGGTCCGATCATGCGCACCCCGTGCTCCCACCAGAAATCAAGATCACCAGGTGACGTGATCGCTTCAGCGCCTTCCATCAGTAACACCAGACCAACCGGCAGGTCTGGCAACAGGGTCTCATTATTTTTCCATCCAGTCATATGTTGGTCAAGGTCTGTTCTCGATCTGATCAAGCGGAACTTGGTATGGTGATCTTGTGCCAGGTGTTCATATAAGAATAACTGGTCTTTATAGACCCTGTTTGCCTCTGCTGTATCTGCATAGCACTGGTTGACCCATGCATATTTTTTCATCAGAACCGGGCTGGCAAAGAGGGTGGAGAATACGATAGCAACATGACCTGCCATATATTCAGTCCAACCCAACATGGTGTCTCCATTTGCAGTGGGGACACCAGTGCTGGCTTCCAGTTTACGGGTGGTTAGAGCAGATTGGGTATAATCGCGTTGAAATGTGGCCATATTCCAGGCCAGGTCTTCATGTGCATCAATGATGAAGTTCATAGTGAGTTAAAGAAAAGTGCACCAGGTTTTCCTGGTGCACCTTTGATGTTAGGCTTCGGGTTCCTGCTGTTCTTCAGGAGCTTCAGCTTCTTGTGGCTTTTCCTCAATCCCTGGTGCTTCGGTTGTCACGTGGGCTGCGATGTCTTCACCTGCATTCGAAGGAAATTCGATCTCCTTTGAAAGTGCCTGCCAATCCAGGTCAGCATAAGCTGGAGAATCCACTCTGCGCAGGCTTAGGCCAATGCGGTGAATATCTTCCTCGATCTTGATAATGCGCAGGGTGATGATGTCACCAACATGGATGACTTCCTTGGGATGATCGATGCGGTGTTCGCTGATCTCAGAAATATGGATCAGGCCTTCCAGGTCCTTGGCTTTGCCTTCAAGCCTCAGTTTGGCAAACGCCCCAAAATTGGTTAAGCGGGTGATCTCAGCTTCTACAAGTTGCCCGACCTTCAGGTCCTCAACATGGGAAGACCAGGGGTCATCCTTGAGTTGACGAATAGAGAGCCCTATCCTTCGGCGTTCCTTATCCACAGCTATGATCTTGACTTTAACTTCCTGGCCAACCTTTAGAACTTCGCTGGGGTTGTTGATATGATCCCAGGAGATCTCTGACAGGTGAACCAGGCCATCAGCGCCATTGATATTCACAAATGCACCAAAATCTGCAAGGCTGGTGACCTTGCCGGTGCGAACATCACCTTCTTTGAGGTCATCAAGGATCATGTCCTTGATCTGATCTCGGGTTTCAGTTGAAGCGGCCTTTTCTGAGAGGATCAACCTGCGGCGTTCCCGGTCAACTTCGATGACACGGACGTTAACCTGTTCTCCGATCATCTGGCGATATTTTTCTTCTATTGGAGAATCTCCAGAAAGCGTCAAGCGGCGGCTGATACTGACCTGTGAGGCAGGAACAAAACCACGGATGGTGCCCAAAGGAACCAACAAACCACCTTTGTTGTAGCCAACAATGCTTGATTGGAAGGTGGTTGCCTCTTTCAGGTAATTTTCGGCGTCAACCCAGCTTTGCTCTTCGACAGCACGGACAAATGACAGGATCAGGTTGCCATTTTGATCTTCAGGTGTCACAACAAAAACAGGAATTGCGGACCCAACCTTTAATTCAGCGAGGATTTCTGAGGGAATGGCTTCATACTCCTTGCCGGTGATAATACCTTCGGATTTGGCTCCGACACTCACCAGGATCTGGCCTTCAGAAATACTGGCGATAACCCCATCACGGGTTTCACCATGCTTTGGAAAATCGATATTTAAACCTTCTTCATTGAGCAGCATTTCCATCTTGTTGTCAGGTTGCTCCTGTTCATTAGCCTGGCTAGCTACCTGATCATTTGTGGCATCATTTTGTGTCATTCGTTAAATACTCCAACTTGAAATTTGTGCAAGATTATAGTGTAAACACGACACTTTTGCAACCATGATATTCGGCGTCTGGTTACAACATTCAATTGTATCGCATTATTCGAATTAATGTTGAAGTTGATGAATCAAAATCCGATTGGTGCGATATTGCTGTTCTTGTTTGTTAACTATCTTCTGTGCCCGGCAGTGGCAACATATTATCCAACTTCATTACAGATCCGCTTAAGTTGGTGCGAACCTTATAAGCCTTTCCATCCAATTCCATGGTTACCAAATAACCCGGTGTAATCACATCGATGCAGCTGGTATCTTTCTCCGCTATACCCAGGCAACCGTTTGGCCAGTCTCTTTGCGAGTACCCGGTTACCTTGACCAAAGCAGGTTTGACACTCAAAAGCTCTGCCAGGAACTGCCTGGCGAGGGTGACTGCCTGGGGAAGCTCAGGATCAATTACTACATTTTCAGATGGTTCACTAATGATCATGCTGCCATCCTTATTCGTCCGGTAAATGAATTCTTTTCCTTGCGCCTGCAAGGTTACTTTGTACCCAGGTGTTATCACCTGGGCGCACATTTGCCCTTCTTCCGCCAGTCCCAGGCAGGCATCAGGCCAGTCCATCTCTTCTATACTTACTAATGAAACCTGGCTGACGTCTAATCCCAAAGAAAGGGCCAGTTGTTGGGTGACTTTGGTGGTAATAGCAGATCGAGGATCCTCAGGTTCCACGGGTTTTTGTGTCGGGGATGTTCCTTGCTCTGTTGCGCAGGCAGTTAGGATTAAAAGCAATGTAATAAGCAATGTTTTCTTGATCATGAGGGTTACCTTCTCATATATTTCATATTTTACAGACGGCTTATCAGGCTATTTGTTCCCGGTTCAGTCTTCAGCAGGAGGTCCAACCGGACCATAGTCCAGCACCTCCCTGACCTGGGTCTGCGGGTCTGGAGCACCGATGATACCTTTCTTTTCAATTGCTTCGATCAAACGGGCAGACCGTGTATAACCGATGCGGAATTTACGCTGCAGCATGGAAACCGAAGCCCGTCCTTCCTGGCGGATGATCGCGATGGCTTCATCAGTCATCGGGTCTTCATTTGGATCTTTTTCCATTTCTTTCCAGAGCGGATCCTGGATAAAGGGAGTACTTTGTGCGGTTGAAAAAGCAACAGGTTGGGCGGGACGGGTGGGGGCATCCTCGCTCACTGCCTGGATGCGCCAGAATGATGCAAGGTTGGACAATTCATCATCGGAGACGTATGTACCCTGGATCCTTATAGGGGAGGGGGAATCCGGTGCCTGGAAAAGCATATCGCCCTTGCCCAAAAGCCGTTCCGCACCCTGCTGATCGAGGATGACGCGTGAGTCTGTTCCTGAAAAGACGGCGAATGCGATCCTGGCAGGGAAATTCGCCTTGATCAGCCCGGTAATGATATCGGTCGATGGACGTTGTGTAGCAATGATCAGATGGATGCCGGTCGCCCTGGCCAATTGAGCCAGGCGGGTGAGGGATTTCTCCGTTTCATCAGGTGCCAGCATCATCATATCAGCCAACTCATCAATGACCACCAGCAGGTAAGGGATCGGGTCCTCTTTCCTGGTTGTGCGCCAGGCGTTGTACTCCTGGATGTTGCGGGTACCTGATTGGGCGAATTTGTGATAGCGGTTATCCATCTCCCTGAGCATCCACTGCAATGCGCCGACAACGCGGTCTGCATCCACGATGACAGGTGACAAAAGATGAGGTATGCCATTGTATCCGGTAAGTTCAACCCGTTTCGGGTCAACCAAAACCAGGCGGAGTTGATCTGGTGTGTTGGTTGTCAGGAAACATGAAAGGATCGAATTGATGCAGACAGATTTACCTGCACCCGTGGTGCCTGCGATAAGTAGATGGGGCATCGCATTGAGATCTGCCACGACACTATTCCCTGAGACATCCTTACCCAGGGCAAATTTCAATGGAGAGGTCATGTTCTTAAACAACTGAGTGGTGATAACCTCTGAAAGGGTGACGATGTCGATGTCCTTGTTGGGAACTTCTATGCCGACATATCCCTTACCAGGGACAGGTGCCTGGACACGAATACGCGAAGCCTGTAGTGCCATTGCCAGGTCATCCGCCAGGGATGTGATCTTGCTGACACGCACCCGGGTCTTGCCATTGCGGTTATCAAGGAAATCAGGTTCCACCCCAAATAAAGTGATGGAGGGACCGCGTTTTATTTCAACAACATGCCCCGGAGCTCCGAATGAACGCAGTGATTCTTCGATGACCCGGGCGCGATGCTGATCATTTTCATTGTTGATCGATGGCGATTTGGGCGAGCGGAGTATGTTGTTGGGATCCGGTAAAACCCACTGGTGCTTAACCTCTTGAATAGGTGTGGATCCTAATTCTGACCTGGCTTGATCCGGGGCAGTTTGGGTTATTTGAACAGGGGTTACATTTTTTTGGGGTGGCTGCTCGGGAGTGGTTTTTTCCGCTGTGGAAAAAAAGGTCCTTGACTTTGCATTTTGCGAATCATCTTTGTCCAAGCGTGGAGGTTTGCTCACCCGGTTTTGTTCTCGGATCTTTTTGATCAACCCGGTGACCCACCCAATAATGTCGTTTATTGAAATATCAAACACTAGCAGGATACTGATGATTAGCCATGCGGTTAGCATGATGACCATGCCAGGTCGACCGATCGTATCGATGAAAATCTTCTTTATACCTGCACCAATGAAACCGCCACCCAACCCAAGAGCAGCAGTTGAAAGGTCGCCTTTGGAAAAAACATGCAACCAGGCTAAGAGGTTTATGAAGAGCAGGAAAATGCCAAATCCCCGTTCAGTGGAGAGCCTGGGTAATTTGTCTGAGTTGCGAAACAGGACGCCTGCTCCCCATGCGATAAGGCCGAGAGGCAGGATATACTTTCCCCATCCCATTGCTTTGCCCAGAAGCTCCGTCCACCATTTCGTGATGATGCCCGATTGAGATGAAAGCAGGCTGATGAGGGTGATAATGCCTATCAGCAGCAAAACTACACCTGTCACATCCTTTTTTCGTTCGGGGGAAATCTGGATCCGGATCGGGTGGGATTTATTGACAGTTTGTTTTCGTTTAGCCCGTGAGGGTACGACCTTATGGGTAGCAGTTGATCGCGATTTGCTTTTGCTACTTTTCTTCCTGGACGTTGCCATGCTTTCCTCCGAGCCAGTCACCTGAATTCATGTTGGGATTATAGCATATGAGGGTAAGTCGACTTGATGATGGACGATGAAATGATAAAAAATTGTCTCTTGCGTGTATGGTGATGAGCCAGCAGATGGTATCCACTCCAATCACCGAGCTGGACTGCGATT